>JAIDBM010000286.1 GCA_029056365.1 Muribaculaceae bacterium
ATCAACGACCCCGAATGGCGCGGCGACTTCAAAGGTCTCATCCAGAAGCTCGACTACATCAAAGCTCTCGGTTTCACTGCCGTATGGATTACTCCGGTAGTAGAAAACGGCTCGGGACTCGACTATCACGGCTACCACGCCCTGGACTTCTCGAAAGTCGACCACCGCTATGTGGCCAAGAACTCCACAGCCGCCGATGCCGATGTGGCATTCCAGGAACTCATCGACGAGGTTCACAAACGCGGCATGAAGCTGATTCTCGACATCGTGATTCAGCACACCGGCAACTTCGGCGAAGAAAACCTCTGCCGCATGTTCCGCAAAGACTACAGCCAGAACCTCGGCGACATCAACGCCTCGATGCTTGTCGTACCCAAGGCCGATGGCGGTCTGCTGCCCGAAAACTACCCTTCGATGCAGCCCAAAGACCAGTACGCCACCCGTCTGAACATGATGAAGAATACCGACTATGTGAATCACGATGTGCACAACTACTGGCACCACAAGGCCTGGTTCGACTGGGATGACTGCTCACGCTGGTGGGGTCAGATCGCAGGCGACTGCGTCGACCTCAACACCGAGAATCCGGCAGTGAGCAAATATCTTGTCGACTGCTACACCCGCTTCATCAAAATGGGTGTCGACGGCTTCCGCATCGATACCGCCGGACATATACCGCGTCTGTCGTTCAACAACAACTTCCTGCCCCAGTTCCTCGCAGCCGCCGAATCGGCCGAGGCAAAGGCAAAGCGCGGCAACACTCCCTTCTTCATGTACGGCGAAGTGTGCGCACGCTCCATGGAAGTAATATACCGTGGCGAGCACTACTACGCATCGCCCTGCTACTACACATGGAAGGAAAACAAAAACTACCCCTGGGACATGGACCCCAAGTCCTGGGACAGCGTCGAGGCAATACCTACCCCTACCGAAGGGTCTCATGACTACGAGACTGTAAGCGGCCACGTGAACTGGGAATCATGCCATCAGTCGGCCAAAGACGACGCCGGCCACGCCGATGCCATCCTGCGCAAAAGCAACAACGCGCTGCTCAAAGGCAACGAATACCACACTCCCGACTACAGCGAGTTCTCCGGCATGAGCGTTATCGACTTCGCCATGCACTGGAACTTCAACTCCGCAGCCGGCGCCTATGGCGTTCGTCATCAGGACAACCTCTACAACGACGCCACTTACAACGTGGTGTATGTCGACTCGCACGACTATGCTCCCGACAGCAATTACCGATTCAGGGGTTCGCAGGAAACATGGGCCGAGAACCTCTCGCTTATGTTCACATTCCGTGGCATTCCCTGCATATACTACGGCTCGGAAGTTGAATTCCAGAAAGGAAAAGACATCGACAAAGGCGCCGTGCTGGCTCTGAAGGACACCGGCCGCGCCTACTTCGGCGGCTTTATCGAAGGCGATGTGAAAGTAACCGACTTCGCACAGTACTCCGATGCCACCGGCAACATGGCATCGACACTGAGCTACCCGCTGGCACTCCACATCCAGCGCCTCAACCAGATTCGTGCCGCCGTGCCCGCTCTGCGCAAAGGCCAGTACAGTAACGAAGGCTGCTCAGGCACCATGGCATTCAAACGCCGATACACCGACGCCAACACCGACTCCTACGTACTGGTAACCATCAGCGGCAACGCCACCTTCACCGGTGTGCTCAACGGCCGCTATGTCGATGCCATCACCGGCGATGTACAGCAGGTGACCGACGGCAAGCTCACCGCCACCTGCAAAGGCAAAGGCAACCTGCGCGTATATGTGCTCGACACCCAGAAAACTCCGGCTCCCGGCAAAGTGGGCGCCGATGGCAAATACCTCTACGGCACTACCCCTGCCGAAAGCACCTGGACTGAATGGCCCAACGAAACCATGCCCGAAGAGACATGGACCGAAAAACCCAACGGCGGCGGCTCTGTGGCAGGCGGCGACCGTGTCGAACCCGATGAACCCATCGAACCCTCTATGGCCAAGGGCGAGCAGGCCGTATTCTTCGAACACGAATCGTGGAACCCCATATCAGCCTGGATCTGGAGCTCCACCGCAAACTACACCGGCGGCAGCTGGCCCGGCCAGACACTCACCTATCTGGGCAACAATGTATACAAATGGACATATACCGGCAAGGGCAAAATTGCCGACGGCTCCAAAATTATCTTCAGCCGCGCAGGCAGCGACCAGCTTTCGAAAGAAGGATGGGACTATGTAAACGGCGGATACTACACCGTTGACGGCTACCAGAAGACAATCGAGGGCGCCGGCGATATTCCCGACGAGCCGGTTGATCCGGTCGCTCCAACCACTTACGTGGCATACTTCGACAATTCATCGTCGAACTGGAACTCTGTGTGCGTATGGGCATGGAACGGCAGCGTGAGCTACAACGGCGGAGCCAAATGGCCCGGCACTCAGCTCAGCCTTGACCCATCGACCGGATACTACCGCTTCACCGCCGAAGTGGAAGGCGGAAGCCCCATGCTTATATTCAGCAACAACGGCGAGAGCCAGACCGGTGACCTCGCATGGGTCAACTACGGCATCTACAACTCCAAAGGCTATACCGGACAGCAGGTTACAGGCGTTGAAAATGTAACCACATCAAATATAAAGGTAAGCGTAAGCCAAGGTAGCCTTGTAATCGAGACCACACAGGCATGCAACACAATGGCTGTACGTGCCGACGGAATCGTACTTCCGCTTGAACTCCATATAGGCGTGAACACCTTCGACCTGCCCCGAGGCTTCTACATAGTAAGCGGCAAAAAGGTAATCCTCTGATAACACACAGGATTTAAATATTTTTAAATGCCACACGCAAGTGTGGCATTTTTTTTGCTTTGTTGTTATAACAACAGTATAACAAACAATACACAACACATACTATAATATATTATGAGTAAAGGCACAATAGGGGTAACTACCGAGAACATATTCCCCGTTATCAAAAAGTTTCTCTACAGCGACCATGAAATATTTCTGCGTGAACTCGTAAGCAATGCCGTCGATGCCACACAGAAAATCAAAAACCTGCAATCGTTCGGCGAATTCAAAGGCGAACTTGGCGAACTTAAGGTTACCGTAACAGTCGACAAGGAAGCCGGCACCCTCACCGTGAGCGACCGGGGCATCGGCATGACAGCCGATGATGTCGAAAAATACATCAACCAGATAGCATTCTCCGGCGCGGAGGAATTCCTCGAGAAATACAAAGACACCGCCAACAGCATAATCGGCCACTTCGGTCTCGGATTCTACTCGGCCTTCATGGTGGCGAAGAAAGTGGAAATAAACTCTCTTTCCTGGAAAGAAGGAGCAGAACCGGTACGCTGGAGCTGCGACGGCTCGCCTGAATATACCATGGAAAAAGGCGACCGCAACGACCGTGGCACCGACATAATTCTGCACATCGATGAAGAAAGCAAAGAGTTCCTCGAACAAGCTCGTATCGACACCCTGCTGAAAAAATACTGCCGTTTCCTTCCGGTGCCCGTTGTCTCAGGCTTCGAGCAGGAATGGAAAGACGGCAAGATGACCGACACCGACCGTGTGAAGATAATCAACAACACCGAACCGCAGTGGACCAAAAAGCCAAGCGAACTCACCGACGAGGACTACCGCAACTTCTACCATGAGCTCTACCCCGGTCAGGACGACCCTCTGTTCTGGATACACCTGAATGTAGACTATCCGTTCACCCTCACCGGCATTCTGTTCTTCCCCAAGATAAAGAACAACATCGAGGTTACCAAAAACCGCATACAGCTGTATTGCAATCAGGTGTATGTAACCGACTCGGTGGAAGGTGTGGTGCCTGAATTCATGATGCTCATGCAAGGCGTAATCGACTCGCCGGATATACCGCTCAACGTGTCGCGCTCATACCTGCAGAGCGACACCGCTGTAAAGAAAATATCGGGTTATATAACGAAAAAAGTGGCCCAGCGCCTGGAAGACATTTTCAAAACCGACCGCGCCGACTACGAAAAGAAGTGGGACGACATTAAAATATTCATCGAGTACGGCATGCTCACCGACCAGAAGTTCGCCGACTCGGCCATGAAATTCGTTCTGCTCAAAGACTCCGAGGGCAAATACTTCACGCCCGAAGAATACAAAACCCTTGTGGAAGCATCCCAGACCGATAAAGACGGCGACATCATATACCTCTATGCCACCGACCCCACCGCACAGTACAGCTACATCAAGGCCGCGGCCGACCGGGGTTATTCGGTGCTCGTGATGGACGGACAGCTCGACAGCCACTTCGTGGGTCTGCTTGAGAGCAAGCTTGAAAAAACGCGATTCGTACGCGTCGACTCCGATGTAATCGACAACCTTATCCGCCGCGACAACAAACGCGATGTCGAACTCACTCCTCTGCAGCGCAATATCCTCACCACCGCATTCCGCAGCCAGGTTCCGGAAGTGGAAAAAGCCGACTTCCTTGTAAGCTTCGAGGCGCTGAACGCCACCGACCATCCGATTGTAATCACGCAGAACGAATACATGCGCCGAATGAAAGACATGGCGGCCATGCAGCCGGGAATGAACTTCTACGCCGACCTTCCCGACAGCTACAACCTTGTGGTAAACACCGAACACACGCTGGTGAAAAAAGTGCGCGATGCCGCCCAGGAGGCAATAGGCGCCCAGGTGCAGCCTATAGCCGAAAGCATAGAGAAATCGAACGCCGAAATAACCGCTCTGCGCGACTCCGCAAAAGAGTCGGCTGATGCCGAAACCGACCGCAAGATTTCCGACCTTGAGAAAACAGTGGCCGAAAACCGCGAGGCCGAAGAAAAAATAATCAGAACCTACGCGGCAGGGCAGCCTCTGCTGAAACAACTCATCGACCTGGCCCTTCTCGGCAACGGTCTGCTTCGCGGACAGGCACTGAGCGACTTCATAAGCCGTTCGGTAAGTCTGCTGTAACGTAACGACAAACAAAGCCATGCCAGAGCACGGCATAAACGACACTACCCTCCGGCCCTACCCCGGAGGGTAGTGTCGTTTACCCCGTTTTCACACGAGTTTAACAAAAAAAAGTTAAAGATTCAGCTGCTTTGGCAATTGATAGGCATATTTAACATTCGGTTTTAACACATTAATTGTTATAATTGTAATTTTGTGGTAGCAAACCGGGGCCAGTATCATACATGCCCCTGTTCATCACTGAAAAAAAACAACATAACAATATCTTTCTTATGGCAGAATCTGTAAATATCAGAGAACTCAATGAGCTCGTAGCAGGCAAAAGCGACTTCATAGAACTCATCACCCGTGGCATGGACACTACCATCGTTGGTCAGAAACACCTCATAGAATCACTGCTGATAGCCCTGCTGTCAAACGGGCACGTACTGCTTGAAGGCGTTCCAGGTCTGGCGAAAACACTTGCCATCAAGACATTGTCGCAACTCATAGACGCAAAATACAGCCGAATACAGTTCACCCCCGACCTCCTGCCGGCCGATGTTGTGGGCACAATGGTATACAGCGTAAAAAGCGAACAGTTCCAGGTTAAGAAAGGCCCTATATTCGCCAACTTTGTTCTTGCCGATGAAATCAACCGAGCACCAGCCAAAGTTCAGAGTGCCTTGCTCGAAGCCATGCAGGAACGCCAGGTGACTATCGGCGACAACACATTCGCTCTCGACGAACCCTTCCTGGTAATGGCCACACAGAACCCGGTGGAACAGGAAGGCACCTACCCCCTTCCGGAAGCCCAGGTCGACCGATTCCTTATGAAAGTCGTTATCGG
Source organism: Muribaculaceae bacterium (assembly GCA_029056365.1). Classification (GTDB taxonomy): domain Bacteria; phylum Bacteroidota; class Bacteroidia; order Bacteroidales; family Muribaculaceae; genus CAG-873. The sequence goes on from JAIDBM010000286.1 coordinate 5,783, forward strand.
ATACCCCACCAAAGAAGAAGAAAAAATAATCATACGTCAGAACATAGCCAGCGAACGCCCCAAAGTGCTTCCGGTGCTGCATCCGCGCGAAATAACCGAAGCACAGAAAGTGGTGGAAAAAATATATGTCGACGAAAAAATCGAACGCTACATAGTAGACCTTGTTTTCGCCACACGTTTCCCCGCCGAATACGGACTCAACGACCTTGCCGGACTTATCTCGTTCGGAGCCTCGCCGCGAGCCTCTATATCGCTCGCACGCGCTGCCCGCGCCTATGCATTCCTGCACCAGCGCGGATTCGTTGTGCCTGAAGACGTGATTGCCGTAAGCCACGATGTGCTCCGCCACCGTATCGGCATCACCTACGAAGCCGAGGCCAACAACATCAGCACCGACGAGATTATAACCGACATTCTCGACAAGGTACAGGTGCCCTGACAGATACAGGAAATCCGGACGGCCCGGAGGCATATGCCTCCGGCCACAGAATCCGGCCTGAATAAATATTTCCAACAACCAACAGAAAATCGAAGTGGACTCATCCGAACTGATAAAAAAGGTCAGAAAAATCGAAATAAAGTCGAGAGGACTGTCGCAGAACGTCTTCGCTGGCGAATACCACTCGGCATTCAAAGGCCGAGGCATGATGTTCAGCGAAGTACGCGAATACCAGTATGGCGATGACATCCGCGACATCGACTGGAATGTGACCGCACGGCACAACAAGCCTTACGTGAAAGTGTTTGAAGAAGAACGCGAACTAACCGTAATGTTGCTTGTGGATGTGTCGGGCAGCGGTTCGTTCGGTGCCGTAGGCCCCGAAAAACGCGACATGATAGCCGAGATTTCCGCCACACTGGCATTCTCGGCCATCAGCAACAACGACAAAATCGGAGCCATCTTCTTCTCCGACAAGATAGAAAAGTTCATTCCGCCCAAAAAAGGAAAACGGCACATACTGATGATTGTCAGTCAGCTGCTGGATTTCAAACCTGAAAGCCGGGGCACCGACATAGCCGGCGCACTACGATTCTTCACCGATGCTCTCAAAAAGAAATCCACTGCATTCCTGATTTCAGACTTCATCGACAGCTCAGACTACGACAAGCCGCTCTCGGTGGCACGTAACCGCCACGACCTCATGGCCATACAGGTATACGACCGCCGCGATGCATCAATGCCCGATGTCGGTCTGGTGCGAATGGCCGACCTTGAAAGCGGCGTAACGCGCTGGGTCAACACATCATCGAAAAAAGTGCGCAAAGCCTACGACCGCTGGTGGTACGAACGCCAGCAACTGATGAGCACCCGGCTCCGGCACTCCAAGGTGGATTTCGCCTCGGTCGCCACCGATGAAGACTACGTGAAAGCCCTTATGGCGCTGTTTAAACAACGAGGACGCCACTAATCGTCGAACTTATGAAAAAATATCTGCATATAATAGCAAGTGCGCTTCTGATTGGCTCTGCGGCTACAGGCGTCAATGCCCGCCAGCTCAGTGTAAAGGCTACGGCCGACTCCATGCAGCTGATAATGGGGTCTAAAGCCACGTTGCACATCGAAGTCATAAAGCCCTCGGGCCCCGGCGCTCTGACCGAGGCCCCGCAGGCAGGAAAAACATTCGGAGGCGTTGACATACTCGATGCCTGGATCGATTCCACCGACCTCGGCAACGGACGCACGCAGCTCGACTACACCTACACCTACCAGGCATTCGATCCGGGTCCGCAGACTCTTCCGGCACTCACCTACCGCATACCCGGCGACTCGGCCAAGACCGACCCTCTGGTTCTAAAGGTATTCGCTGTCGATGTCGACTCGCTGGCCACCACAAACCCCGATGTGCCGGTGATGACCGTACAGCGCAAATGGGTGGACTACATTCCCGACACAATAGCCGACTACTGGTGGCTATGGCTCATCGGACTGCTGCTGGCCGGAGGCGCCGCACTGGTATGGTGGCTGATTGTGAAGAAAGGAAAACTCAAACGCGTGGCCGCCGTATTCCGCAAGCCGCCGGAACCCCCTTACGACAAGGCAATTCGAAGGCTTAATGAAATTCGTGAGCAGCGACTGGCACAGTCGGGCAACGACAAGCACTATTTCACCGAACTAACCGATGTGCTTCGCACATATCTCAACGGACGCTTCGGCATATATGCCATGGAAATGACTTCGAAACAGATTATAGAAGCCATGGGCAACAACCCCGACACAAGCCGGTTCACAGGCTCGATAGCTCCGGTGCTCGACCTGGCCGACATAGTGAAGTTCGCCAAAATGCGCACTACCGCCGATGAGAACCAAAGCGCCTACAACGAAGTCCGTGAACTTGTGGAACTGACCAAGCCGCAGGAAGAAGACAACAACAACTCCGGAAGCAAACCCGCCCGGAGTAAAAAAAGCAAGAAAAAATAAGCATATACAGCTCGGTGGACGGCCACCGCTAACCCACATAACTCAAAACAAATGCAGTTTGCACATCCGAAATTCTTATGGTTCTTCCTTGTGATGATACCAATGGTGCTGTGGTACGTATTTAAGCAACGCAACGCACGCCCCAGTCTGGCGGTATCGTCCGTGGCCGCATTCAACGGCATCGGCCGTTCATGGCGCCAGTATGTGCGGCACCTGCTCTTCGTGCTGCGCCTGGGCGCGCTCGGCTGTCTGATAGTGATTCTGGCCCGACCGCAGGTAAAAGACAGGTGGAACACTTCGTCGACCGAAGGAACCGACATAGTAATCGCACTCGATGTTTCTACCTCGATGCTTGCGAAAGACCTCACACCCAACCGACTTGAACGCGCAAAAAAAGTAGCGCAGCAATTCATCGACTCCCGTGAGAACGACAAAATCGGACTGGTGCTGTTCGCAGGCGAGGCCCTGACCGGACTGCCTATGACCACCGACCGCGAAGCCCTGAAGGCATATCTCAAAGCTGTGGATGTGAACCAGCTTGAAGACGGCACCGCGATAGGCGACGGACTGGCCACGGCGGTAAACCGACTGCGGGCCGACTCCCTTGTAAAAAGCAAAAGCATAATTCTGCTTACCGACGGTTCGAACAACACCGGCATCACGACTCCGCTCGACGGAGCACGCGCAGCCAATGAATACGGTATAAAAATATACTCCATTGGCATAGGCTCGAACGGCACGGCAATGTTTCCCGACCACTACGACTATGCCGGACGCATAGTATATGCGCCGCACAAAGTCGTGATTGAAGAAGAACCGCTCCGCCAGATGGCCGCAAACACAGGCGGCAAATATTTCCGTGCCGACGACGACGAGGCACTCGCCAGCATATTCGCGGAAATCGACACTCTTGAAACCACACGACTTGATGTGCGCAACTATTCGCACACCGAAGACGACTACATGCTCTGGGCATGGCTATGCTTCGGACTCGTATGCCTTGAACTGCTGCTGCGTTACACCGCAGCCCGATCAATTCCATAACACTGATTGCCCTATGTTTGATTTCGCAAACCCGATATTGCTTTGTCTGCTGGCCTCCGTGGCTGTGTTCGCCGCACTATACGCCCTGTCGCGTAGTGCCCGGCGCAGAAAGCTGCGCCGTTTCGGCAAACCCGAGGTAATAGCACCGCTCATGCCGGATGCATCTCGATACAAACCCGCCATAAAGATTACCCTTGAACTTCTGGCGCTCGCCGCCATTGTGATGGTGCTCGCACGTCCACGCGCCGGCGAACGCGACACTTCGGACGTAGCACGCGGTATCGAAGTGATGATAGCCTTCGACGTATCGAACTCCATGTATGCATCCTCGACCGACTCTCCCGACGGCACATCACGTCTCGACCGCGCACGCATCACCCTCGAACGGCTTGTCGACCGGCTCGGAGGCGACAAGGTAGGACTCGTGGCATTCGCCGGCCAGCCGAAACGTCTGCTGCCGCTTACAACCGACTATTATCTTACAAAGATGTTTATCGGCGACCTCAACCCATCGATGTTCTCCGACCAGGGCACATCGATAGCCGATGCGCTGAGCATGTGCGCCCAGTCGTTCTCCGGCAACGGCGAGGCTCCCCGCGCCATCGTGCTTCTGACCGATGTCGAAGATCTCGAAGACCCTCAGGCAGTTATCCAGACAGCCCGCGACATTGCCGCCGACACCATACAGATAAATGTAATCGGAATGGGAACGGAAAAACCAATGCCGGTGCCCATGCCCTCAGGCGGAATGCTCGAATACGACGGCCAGACTGTAACCACCGCCCTGAATGTCGACCTCGCCAAAAGTATTGCCAAAGCCGGCAAGGGAATCTATGTGAACGGAGCCTCCACAAAAGCGCTCGACGACCTGGCCGACCAGCTCAAAGTGCTCGGAACAACCGACTTCGGAAAGGTTACATATAAAACCAGCGCCGAACAGTTTCCGACATTCGCTTGGATAGCACTGATTCTGCTCATCATCGACCTGTTTGTGCTCGACCGCAAAATCGGATGGCTGAAACGAGTGAACTTCTTTACAAAACCGAACAAGCCCGCGCCTAAGGCCGAGGCTGAATCATCAGCAAAGAAATGAACAAGCACATACATAACATTGCTTTCGCTGCCGGACTGGGTGCGCTGCTTTTGCCCGGCACCGCAGCATGCACCGCCGATTCGCAGACTCACAAAGAAGAAGATGCAACCGTGCGACGCGAACGCCTGGCTGTGGAACGCGGAAACTCCCACTTCGCGCATGGCGACTATGCCGATGCTCTCGACGAATACGATGCCGCTATCGAGGCCAACCCACAATCGAAAACAGCCCGCTTCAACCGTGCGCTCGCACTGTCGCAACTGATTTCCGACGAAGAACGCGACCAGCTTCTGCAACCCGACAGCCTGCGCGTAAAAAACACCATGCGCGAACGGGCCATCAAAGCCTACTCCGACTTTACCGGCACTCCGTCCGACACCACCTACTATACAAATTCCAACTATAACCTCGGAAACCTGTATTATGCCGACGGAAAGTACTTTTACGAAAAAGACTCCATTCAGAATGCCATAGCTGGCGGAATGGCCGCCATGGCCGGCGGAAGCATGCAGGATTATAGGAAAAACGCCGTTGAAACCCTTGAAGAAAGCATTGCAGCATACAAGCGCACTCTGAATCTTGAACCCTCGCGCATGGAAGCCCGCGAAAATCTCCGACTGGCCCAGATTCTGCTCGAAAAGCTCAAAGACGACAATGGCGGAGACAACAACCAGCAGCAACAGCAACAACAGCAGCAACAGCAGCAGCAGCAACAATAACAGGGCCCGCAACCGCACGAACAGCAACAGCAAGACCAGCAGCGACCAGAG
>JAIDBM010000287.1 GCA_029056365.1 Muribaculaceae bacterium
GATTTTACTGAGTTCACAATGAAGTCGCGCATCTGCCGGCGTTCTGATGCTGTTTCGTTGCCGCAACCCGATGCATCGCTATAGCTGCCGTCGGCGCGGTGCCTGTAGTAATATCCGGGAGCAGTGAGTGAGAAGTTGGAATCGTCGTTATTGGCGGTATGGTTGTATACAACGTCCATAACCACGCCTATGCCTGCTTTGTGAAGGGCCTGTATCATCTGTTTCATCTCCCGTATCCGGGTTTTAGGATCGGCGGGATTCGTCGAATAGCTTCCTTCCGGAGTGTTGTAGTTGAACGGGTCGTAGCCCCAGTTATATTGGTTGGATGGCAGATTAGCTTCATCCACGGAGTTGTAGTCGTAGCTTGGAAGTATATGCACATGAGTTACTCCAAGTTGCTTCAGATGGTCGATACCGGTTGGATCGCCCGCCGGCGATTTGGTCTGGTTCTCGGTAAGAGCCAGAAATTTTCCTTTGTTCACAATGCCGCTGCTCGGATGTATGCTGAAATCGCGGTGGTGCATTTCATACAGAACTGCGTCGGTTATGTTTTTTATTTCCGGTCCGTGATCTTCTGCCCAGCCTTCGGGGTCGGTTTCGTCAAGATTTATGATTGCGGCACGCATACCGTTGGTTCCGGTGGCCTTTGCCCATACTCCGGGCGTTTCGGCAAGCCATCTGCCGTTGTGGCGTATCTGAAAGGTGTAGAACTTGCCATACAGCTTCTCGGGAACGGATACCCGCCATACTCCATGAGTGTCTTTGGTCATTTCAATTGTCTGTATGGCTGGGGTGTTGCGTCCGGAGTCGTAAATCATCACCCGGGCGTTCTGAGCCTCCGGCGACCAGAGCGAAAAATGGGTTCCCGAGTCATTGACTGCAAGTTCAAGGTCCTGCCCGCTGTATGTAGGCCATGATGCATAGACAGAATCCGGGCCTTGGGATTGCGCCCGGGCAGGTGCGGCAGGTGCGGCGGTAATCAGCATGGCCGCAGCGCATAGTTGCATAAAAGTAAGTTTCATGTAGTTGTGTCTGCCCCGAAGGGTCGAAGTATGATATTTCGGCTTTATATGATAATTCAGCTAATGTTTAGCGGATTACAATCCGCTGGCTGTGTTTCTCTATCTTTACGATATAGTATCCGGCTGCAAGCTCTATGGAAGTGATGCCGTGCGGAGCATCGAACTGTTTCACAATCTGTCCGGTAAGGGCATAAATCATCACCGGCTTGATGTCATCGCTGTTGTTTATGATTTCAAGATGCTGGCCGTGAACCTTCAGCTCAAACAACGTGGATGTCGTTTCCTCGATATATTCCGTGGAAACAGCTGCGGCCGGAGTGGAGACAGCACCATACATGGCAACGGCGGATATTAATATGAGACAGAGTTTCTTCATCAGACACAAAGTTATGTTTTTATTGCGACAAATCCAAATTTTTTTCCCCTTTTATCATATAACGCTATTGCTTTGGCAAAATATTGTTAAATCTCTGCCTGTGCGCTTGTTTTTTCCGAGCCTATTGCCTAATTTCGCCAGACCTTAAGATACTATACCCTAAAATAAGATACTATACCCTAAAATCCAGCTATATCATGAACAGCGACATTTTAATGAGCAAAAACGCTGTGGTTGACTTTTTGCATAAGCCCGCAGCCGATTTCACTAAAGATGATATCATCCGCTTCATTACCGACAATGGCATTGAAATGGTGAATTTCATGTATCCTGCCGGCGACGGACGTCTGAAAACTCTCAACTTCGTAATCAATTCATACTCATACCTCGAGACGATTCTTTCTCTCGGTGAACGTGTCGACGGTTCTTCCTTGTTCGACTTTGTGGAGGCCGGCAATTCCGACCTTTATGTTCTTCCCCGGTTCAGCACCGCTTTCGTCGATCCGTTCGCGCCTCTGCCCACTCTCACCATGCTTTGCAGCTACTTCGACAAGGACGGACATCCGGTGGAAGGTTCGCCGGAGCATATCCTCGACCATGCGTGCAGCGAGTTTACCGCAGCAACGGGTCTGAACTTCCAGGCCATGGGCGAACTGGAATACTATGTGATCGCTCCCGACGAGGGCGCGTTTCCGGCCCGCGACCAGAAGGGATATCACGAATCGGGTCCGTTTGCGAAATTCAACGATTTCCGCACCCGTTGCATGCGCCTGATAGCATCGACCGGGGGCCAGATAAAGTACGGACATTCTGAAGTGGGCAACTTTACTCTCGACGGCAAAATATACGAGCAGAACGAGATAGAGTTTCTGCCTGTGGATGCGAGAGCGGCGGCCGACCAGCTGGCGCTGGCCAAATGGGTGATACGCAACCAGGCCATGCGCGAGGGGCTTGATGTTACTTTTGCTCCAAAGATAACAGTGGGAAAGGCCGGAAGCGGTCTGCATGTGCATATCCGTCTGACCGATGCGGCCGGACACAGTGTGATGACCGGAGAAGACGGACGTTTGAGCGATGAGGCCCGCCGGGGAATAGCCGGACTGATGGATCTGGCTCCGGCCCTGACTGCATTCGGCAACACGAATCCGACTTCGTACTTCCGTCTTGTGCCTCATCAGGAAGCTCCTACTGCGGTGTGCTGGGGCGACAGAAACCGGTCGGTACTGGTGCGTGTGCCGCTTGGCTGGACAGCCACCGGCGATATGTGCGCAATGCTCAATCCCGGTTCGCATACGGCTTCGGAAGTCGATGCTCGCCAAAAACAGACATTTGAAATCCGCAATGCCGACGGCTCGGCGGATGTATACACACTACTGGCCGGACTGGCGGTAGCGTTGCGTCATGGCTTTGAGATGCCCGACGGACTCAAGGTTGCCCAGGCCACTTATGTGGATGTGGATATACACAAGGCGGAAAATGCCGAAAAGAGCGAGCGACTGGCCACTTTGCCTGTTGACTGCGCCGATTCCGCCGACCGTCTTGAGGCGGTTCGCGAAATATTCGAGAAACATGGTGTATTCCCGCAGCGCCTTATCGAGTCGGCTTTGCGGCGTCTGCGTTCATACGATAACGATGAGATAATACGCGCAAAGGCCGATACCGCTGCCATGCTTGATATGGTGCGGAAGTATTTCCATTGCGGATAATAGCTCTTGACCTTCTCTGAAACGACAGCGCACGGCTCTAAGCCGTGCGCTGTCGTTTCAGAGAAGTATCATTGCCAGTTTGGCACAGGCCATGGCATCGTCAATGGCACAGTGGTGCGTTTTAAGTTCAATGCCGAAGAATTCACATAATGAGTCGAGCGATTTGCTTGGAAGCACACCGCGCGGAATCTGTTTGCGTGCGGCCCGCAATGTGCAGTAGAACGGGGCAGGTGGCTCGATACGGTATATGCGGCAAGCCTCGGCGATACAGTTCTGGTCGAACTGCGCGTTGTGTGCCACCAGCGGCAAGTCGCCGAGCCATTGTTGCCACTGCTGCCATACGGTGCCGAACGGCGGAGCGTTCCATGTGTCCTTGTCGCTGAGTCCGTGTACCTTGGTGCATGCCCAGTGATAGCCGCCAGGCTCGGGATTAATCAGTGAATAGCGGCTGTCGGCAATCACACCGTCGACAACTTTCACGGCACCGATGGCACAGATGCTCGACGGACAATAATTTGCCGTCTCGACATCAATTGCTATGAAACTGTGCATGATATTTTTTCGCTTACGCGCTCCATGAGCCAGCGCGGAGTGGATGTGGCCCCGCATATGCCGATGCTCTCGGCGCCGTGCAGCCATTCGTGCCGCAGAGCGCTTTCGTTTGCAATCATGAAGCTGCGCGGATTCACTTCCCGGCAGTGATTGAACAGAATCTTGCCGTTGCTGCTTTTGGTTCCGGCCACAAATATTATCACGTCGTGCGATGCTGCGAATTCGCGCAGACGGTCGACACGTTTGCTTACGGAGCGGCAAATTGTGTCGTAGCTCGTGAACGTGCAGGCCGGGTCGATACGGCGGCGAATCTGTTCGGCAATGGTCCTGAACCCTTCTACCGACTTGGTGGTCTGGCTGTACAGGGCTATCGGACGGTGAAAGTCGATTTTGTCGAGATCGTCTTCGTGTTCCACCACAATGGCGTTTCCTTCGGTCTGGCCCACGAGACCGTTTACCTCGGCATGACCTATTTTGCCGTAAATCACAATCTGCGGCCGTTCGGGTTGATTGTATGCCTCCTTTATGCGTTGCTGGAGCTTCAGAACCACAGGGCATGTGGCATCGACGATTTCGATATTGTTCTCGCGTGCCGTACGATAGGTCTCCGGTGGTTCGCCATGGGCGCGAAGAAGCACTTTTGTGCCATGCATGCGTGTCAGGTCGGCGTGGGTTATGGTATGCAGTCCTTTCGCACGCAGGCGTTCGACTTCGTCGGAATTATGCACTATATCGCCAAGACAGAAAAGCGAACCGTGGGAGGTGGAAGCCAGTTCGGCCTCGGCTTTGTTGATGGCGGTGACTACTCCGAAACAGAAACCGCTGTCCGGGTCGATTTCAATCCGTGGCACGGCAGCGTGATATTGTCTGGTTAAAGAGTTCGAGCAGGCGTGCGTTCTGTTCTTCACGTGTCATGTCGGAGTTGTCGAGAAGTATGGCATCATCGGCTTTCCTCAGCGGGCTCTCGGCTCTTGTGGTATCGATGTGGTCGCGGTTGCGTACATTTGCAAGAATTTCGTTGTAGTCTACGTCAATGCCTTTGGCTGTCATCTCGTCGTAACGGCGGCGCGCGCGTGTTTCAGCCGAAGCGTCGACGTATATCTTGAGTTCCGCGTCGGGGAAAACAGTGGTGCCTATGTCGCGCCCGTCCATAACAATGCCGCCACCTTGTCCGAGGCGCTGCTGCATGGCTACAAGTGCATGGCGTACTTCGGGCACGGCAGCCACCGGAGAAACCGATTCCGACACTTCAATGCCGCGTATGAGGTTTTCGACATCTTCGCCATTGAGTATTGTATGCTGGCTGCCGTCGGGCTGCGGCATGAAGTCGATGTTGATTTCCTGGAGCGCTTTTGTAAGCGATTCCGTGTCGACGCCTTCGTCCGAAACCCAGCCGTGCCGAAGCGCATACAGGGTGACGGCGCGGTACATGGCGCCGGAATCGATGTAGCGGTATCCGATTGTGGCCGCAAGCTTACGGGCCATGGTGCTTTTGCCTGACGATGAGAAACCGTCGATGGCTATTGTAATCATTCCAGACATATGCAGATATGCTATGAGAAAGTAGTAATTGTTGTTTTTTTTTATTCTGTGAGTCAAAGCAGTTCGGAAAGCGAGCAGCGCAGATTCAGCATCAGTGTGGTTGCGCCCGAATGCGGCTGGGCAAAGGCTATGCCTACGCCGAAGCTGCTTACATTCAGGCCTGCGGCCAATGACCAGCCGGACAGGAAGCTGCGCGAGTATGTGCTCATGTCGGTGCGTGTCTTGTAGTTGTATCCCAGGCCGATGTAGAAGCGGTCGGATGATATGAGGTCGGCGCCGAACACAAGGTGCCGCATGAGATTTGAGCCGAAACTGTCTTTTATCACAGGCTCGTCGCCTTCTGCGCCACTGCCTGTCTCGACATACGGAAGGTGCCATTTTGTCAGATTCCATGCCGTAACGGAGAAGCGTACAGGAAAGTTGCCGAACGATTGCGACCAGCCTAACCGAACGTCTATCGGCAGGCGGTTGTAGTTTTCGTGGAATCGCTTCAGCTGCCCGCCGAGATTGGCAACGGTAAGCGACAGCGACAAATCGTTTTCAGGCTTGTAGTAGTTGATGCCCAGATCGGTGGCCAGTGCGAATGCCGTGTATTCGGCATATCCGCTGTAGAGCATCTTCAGGCTTATTCCGCCTCTGAGGTTTTCGGTGATGTCGTGGGAATAGGTGGCTCCGAAACTCACGTCCTTGGGAGAGAAGTCGCCGATGATGTTGCCCGACGCATCGGTTTCTTTCATCGAACCATAGCCGAAATAGTTGATCGCGGCGCTCCAGGCTCCACGCTCGCCTGCGCTGTGGGCATACCGTACGCCTGCGAAATTCGAGCCTCCCATGTAGCGCATGTAGTTTAATCCAATCTGACCGGACATCTCGTTTCCGAGCAATGCCGGATTCTGGTCGGCGCTCATAAGGTCATCGTCAACCAGCGAGATGTTAATCCCGCCAAGACCGTAAATTTTTGAAGAAGCCGTTATATTCATGAAACTATAGGCCGTTGAACCGTCCTGGGCCTTTGCGGGCGACAGACAGCACATCAGAGCCATAGCCGAGATATATCTGATTGTTTTGCAATTCATAACTCAAGTATAAACGGCGATTGGTGTTATTTATTGCCCTGTCGCGGGTTTGTGGCAACATAAGATGTCCGGCATTTGTTGTATTGAATATACCAAAACCGAACCACTATGAAAACAATAAGTATTCTGACAGCCACTATAGCCGCCGCGATATGCCTTGCCGGCTGCGGGGTATCGGGCAAGAAATACAATCTGCTGCAGGACGACTATAATGCCGCCCGTGTGACAATTGCCGAATATCAGCAGAAAAACCGCAATCTTGAGGATATGCTTGAGGAAGCGAAAAATAACAACGCCGAGCTGCGCCGGCAGTATGCACAGCTCCAGAATACACTCGACCAGAGCATTCTCACTCAGCGTTCCGGAAACATCAACATTGCGAAACTTGTCGATGAAATCAATTCATCGAACCGCTACATCAAACAGCTCATCGAGGCGAAATCGAAATCCGATTCGCTGCTTATGTCCATGACAGCGAATCTGACACGCTCGCTCGACCGTTCGGAACTCGACGATGTCAATATCAAGGTTCTCAAAGGAGTTGTGTATATTTCGCTGGCCGACAACATGCTGTTTAAATCCGGAAGCTATGAGATTAGTCCGAAGGCTATGGATATTCTCAGCAAAATAGCCAAGATTATAAAGGATTACCGCAACTATAGCGTGCTTGTCGAGGGCAATACCGACAATGTGCCGATAAGCCGTACGAATATCCGTAACAACTGGGACCTCTCGGCTCTGCGGGCATCGTCGGTTGTACAGGTGCTGCAGAACGATTTCGGAGTCGATCCGGCAAGGCTCACGGCCGGTGGCCGGGGTGAATACAATCCGGTGGCTACCAACAACACTGCCGATGGACGACAGCTCAACCGTCGCACCCAGATTATAATCACGCCGAGTCTCGACCAGTTCATGGATCTGATCGACAAGGCTCCGGATACTCATCCCGCCGACCGTCTCTGAAATCTCTTTTCAAAAAAAAGTGTCCGTGAAAACCAGAAAAATCTGGCTTCCACGGACCTTTTTGTTTTTATCTGGTGATACGGATTATTCAGCCGGATCAAGAACCACTACGCGGTAGTTGTTCTGTTTCAGAACTTCCTTCATGAAGTTCTTCATGTCGGCGGTAGATACGGAGTTGATAGTGTCTTCCGCACCGTTGAATACGTCCACACCATTGAGCTGAGTGGCGGAAATGGTGCCGGCCCAGCTGCTGTTTTCCTCAACATCGTGACGTGCTTCCTTGATCATGAATTCCTTCACGGGGGCGAGTTCGTCTTCACCCACGTTTACGGCCATGTCGTTGATGATGTCGCTGATGGCTGCGAGAGTTTCGTTCTTCAGTTCAGGTTTCATCGGGAACATAGTCTGCAGCATGATGTTGTTCAGGCCCTGGCGGGTCATGGCGCCGCTCATGTGAATAGAGTAGACGGCTCCCATTTCCTCACGCACCTTGTTGAGCAGGCGCTGGCTGAGAATCTGGCCGGCCATGGAGGCCATGGCGCGGTTCTTGGCATTATAGGGCATGTTGGCCTGAACGGCAATGAACACATATGTCTGGGGAGTCTGCATCGAAGTCTTGTACTGGTCGGTTGCATTGCCGGGCGCAGGTTCGAGGGCAGGCTGATATTTTACCTTTGTAGTGGCGGTTGCCGGGTTGGCCGGAAGAGTGGCGATGTATTGCTCTACAAGCGGACGGAATGTATCCATGTCGATGTTGCCCACGAATACGAATGTGTAGTCGGCGGCATTGGCGAGCATGTTCTTGGCAATCTTCTCTGTTTCTTCAAGCGATGCCTGTTTTACGGCATCCGATGAAAGGGCCTGGCGTTTTGGCGAGGCGAAGAGGCTCTTCATAAGGTCGCGCTGGAATGCGAATTCAGGAGTGCTTTCCTGATTGGCGATTGATGCCAGCACCATGTTCTGGAGCGAAGCGAATTCATCGGAGTAGATTTTGTAGCCTGCGAATTTGGCATAGAGAAGCTCCATCATCGCCGGCAGGTCCTTTACAGTGGCAGAACCATTTATCGAGCGGGAATATTCGCTGAAATTCATGCTTACACCGGCCTGTTTTCCCTGCATGTATTTGTCGAGGTCGGCGTTTGTGTAATCGAATGCGCCCGATACGCTTGAACCATAGGGGAAGAACTGCATGGTGGCGGCGAGGTCGTCGCTCACGTTCGATGTTCCGCCTACGGCTATGGCGTTCATCACAATTTCATTTTCCTTGAAATCGGTGGGTTTTACAATCACTTTCACACCATTGCTGAGTGTGAGTTCGGTAGCGCCCCACTGTGCGAGTTTCTGCTCTTTCACAATCTTGCCGGGTGCGGGCAGCGCGGGTATGAGGGGATCTGTCTTGGCATTGTCGACATAGGCCTCGATGGTTTCGGCATCGACTTTAGCGGTGATTTCCGCGAGCTGCTGTTCGGTGGGGTTTACATATCCTTCGCCTTCGGGCATCATCACCACAAGCACGCGGTTGTCGGGGGTGAGCAGAGCGGGCAGCAGCTGCTGGTTTATCATCTGCAGCGGCAGCATCTGCGAGAGAGCCTGATATATCTGGAAGTCGGTTTCTATGCCGGGAATGGGGTTGCCGTCAAGGAAGTTGTCGACGTATTCCTGTACGTACAGCGCCGAATTGGTTTTGTTGCGTTCGTCATACATTTTCTCGATACGCGACATGAATTCGGATTTCGCGCGGTCGTATTCGCTCTGGTTGAATCCGCCACGAACGGCACGCAGCAGTTCGCGGTAGATAGCCTCATATGCACCGGTTATGTCGCCGCCCTTGGCCACACCCTGAACAGAGAAGGCGTCCTTGGTTTTGGAGAACATGAATTCGCCGTTGCGCACTACGGCCTGAGCGAAGGGGCAGTCGGGTTTCATGGAAAGGTCGCTGAGACGCTCGTTGAGCATGGCGGTGACCATTGCCATGATGTAATTCTGCATATAGAACGCCTGGGTGTTTTTCAGCTCGGCGGGCAGAGGATCGCTCTTTACCATGAGCATGAATACAGCAACAGGCATTTCAGGGTCGGATCCCACGGCGTATATTGTGCCGGGAGTGTCTTCAACCTGAAGATAGATGCGTTCAGCCGGGTTGGCGGGCATTTTGATGGGGGTGAATATCTCTTTTATCTTTGCCTCGATATAGTCGGGGTCGATATCGCCTACAACTATAATGCCCTGCTGATCGGGACGATACCACTTGTGGTAGTAGTCCTTAAGAGCCTGATAGGGGAAGTTGTCGACAACTTCCATGGTTCCGATCGGAAGGCGTTCGCCGTATTTGTTGCCGGGATAGATTTTGGGCGCGATGGCTTCCATGATTCTCATGTTGCCCTTCATGCTCTGGCGCCATTCCTCGTGAATGACAGCACGTTCGGCGTCAATCTCGTCGTCGGCCAGTGTGAGGTCGCATGCCCAGTCGTGAAGAATCAGAAGGCACGAGTCCTGTACGCTTTTGCGGGCTACGGGCACATTCGAGATGTTGTACACGGTCTCGTCCACACCGGTGTAGGCATTGAGATTCTGACCGAATTTCACGCCTACAGTCTCCAGCCAGTTGATTATGCCTTTGCCGGGGAAGTTGGTTGTGCCGTTGAAGCACATGTGTTCAAGGAAGTGGGCAAGACCCCTCTGGTGGTCTTCTTCAAGCACCGAACCCACTTTCTGGGCGATGTAGAAATCGGCCTGGCCTTTGGGAGTTTCGTTGTGACGGATGTAGTAGGTCATGCCATTTGGCAGCTTTCCTACACGCACTGCTGAATCTACGGGCAGCTGCGGCATCTGCGGACCTTGGGCGAGGAGGCAAGAGAAGCTTCCTGCGGCAAGAGCCATGGCCACAGCGAACACGCGTGTGAACAGTTTTTTCATTGTCTGATGATTGGTTAATACTTATTTGTTTTGATTTATGTTGTTTCGGCTTTTTAGTGGAATATATGGTTCCGTGGCATTATTTTTGACGGCTTCAATACTCCAAAGTTACATTTTTTGCAGTTAAAAAATACTAAATGATACGGCGCTATGAGACGGTTTACGCCTCAGAACAGACAAAATTAAGAAAAAATCGGCATACAACCCAGCGTGCAGTCGAATAATTTGTTCGGGTCAGGCATTTTTCTTAATTTTGCAGAAAGAAAAAGGTGCGCTTTGCGGCCCGGAATGAAATATAATCCTAACAAAACCATATGATATGAAACCTACATTATTTGTACTTGCAGCCGGAATGGGAAGCCGCTATGGCGGTTTGAAGCAGCTCGACGGCGTTGGTCCCCAGGGCCAGACAATCATGGACTACTCGATTTTCGATGCCATACGTGCCGGATTCGGCAAGGTGGTGTTCGTTATCCGTCATGACATCGAGCAGGATTTCCGCGAAAAAATTCTTTCAAAGTATGAAGGCAAAATTCCTGTAGAGGTTGTATTCCAGAGCCTTGATGCCCTTCCCGAAGGATTCTCTGTGCCCGAAGGCCGTACCAAACCCTGGGGCACCAACCACGCGGTGCTTATGGGCGAGACCGCCATACACGAACCGTTCGCAGTTATAAATGCCGACGATTTCTATGGCCGTGACGCATTCGCTGTAATGGGCAGATACCTTTCGTCCGACGACCTCAAGCCGGGTGAATATTCTATGGTAGGCTTCAGGGTGAACAACACAATGTCGGAGAACGGTTCTGTATCGCGCGGTGTGTGCAGCGTGGATTCGAACGGCAACCTGACCGGTGTGGTGGAAAGAACCGCCATCAGCTATGACCCCGAGCACAAAATAGTGTTTGCCGATGAAAACGGCCAGCAGCAGACTCTGGAACCGAACACTCCGGTGTCTATGAACTTCTGGGGTTTCACACCCGATTATTTCAACTACAGCAAGCGTGAATTCGTGAAGTTCCTGAATGAAAAAA
>JAIDBM010000288.1 GCA_029056365.1 Muribaculaceae bacterium
TTGAAAACAACTAAAACCACGAGGATTAAATAAACTATGGGACAGAAAGTAAATCCTATCAGCAACCGCTTGGGCGTTATCCGCGGTTGGGATTCCAACTGGGCTGACGGCAAAAAACAGGGCGACACAATCCTCGAGGATTACAAGCTGCGCAAGTACCTGAACGCGCGTCTGGCTACTTGCAGTGTGTCGCGTATCGTGATTGAAAGAACTCTTAAACTTATCACTATCACCGTTTGCACCTCTCGCCCCGGTATCATTATCGGTCGCGGCGGCAAGGATGTTGAGAAGCTGAAAGAAGAGCTCAAGACAATCACCGATAAAGACGTGCAGATAAATATATTTGAGGTTAAACGTCCGGAACTCGATGCTACTATCGTTGCTTCGAACATTGCCCGTCAGATCGAAGGCAAGGTGGCTTACCGCCGTGCTGTGAAGATGGCTGTTGCTGGAACAATGCGTGCCGGTGCCGAAGGCATCAAGGTGCAGGTTTCCGGCCGTCTGAACAACGCCGAAATGGCCCGCAGCGAAATGTTCAAGGAAGGTCGTACTCCGCTCCACACTCTCCGTGCCGACATCGACTACGCTCTGGTTGAAGCTCATACCAAGGTAGGTGTTATCGGTGTGAAAGTATGGATTTGCCGTGGCGAAGTTTATGGCAAGCGTGATCTCGCTCCTTCTTTCGCAAGCAACCAGAAAGAGAACCGTCAGTCCGGCGGCAACGGCGCTCCCCGCCGTGGTGGTTTCCGTCGCGCAAGAAACAATCGTTAAACCTCTCAGACATTTTAGAAAATGTTACAACCGAAAAAAACTAAATTCCGCCGTCAGCAGAAGGGCCGTATGAAAGGCAATGCCCAGCGTGGCAACCAGCTGGCGTTCGGCTCGTTCGGCATAAAGACCCTTGAATCCAAATGGATCACCGGTCGCCAGATTGAGGCCGCCCGTATCGCGGTGACACGTTATATGCAGCGTCAGGGTCAGATCTGGATCCGCATTTTCCCGGACAAACCCATCACCAAGAAGCCTGCCGAAGTCCGCATGGGTAAAGGTAAGGGTTCGCCCGAAGGTTTTGTCGCTCCTGTGACCCCCGGACGTATCATCCTCGAAGTTGAAGGTGTGAGCTACGACATAGCCAAGGAAGCACTCCGTCTGGCTGCCCAGAAGCTCCCCGTAGTCACCAAGTTTGTGGTTCGTCGCGACTATGACGCCACTCAAAACGTGTAAGCCCCGGTAAGTTATGAAAAAAGAAGAAATCAAAGAACTCAGCACTGCCGACCTCAAGGAGCGCCTGGCCAAGATGGAGCTTGAATATCTCCAGCTCAAAGCCAACCATGCTGTGACTCCCGTCGACAATCCCGCAAAGATTACTGCCGACCGTCGCATGATTGCACGTGTCAAGACTGAGTTGCGTCAGCGCGAACTTAACAATAAATAATCCCAAGAAATGGAAACAAGAAACTTAAGAAAAGAACGTATTGGGGTT
>JAIDBM010000289.1 GCA_029056365.1 Muribaculaceae bacterium
TTGCTCCCTCACTGCGCGAACACATCTGCACGACGCTTGACCGCCCCAGCGTTAACAAATATTGGGGAACGGGGTCCAAAAAACGGCGCCTCGGATCACTCCGGAGCGCCGCCACATGTAAATCAACTTTTTTAATCTATTCTATCCTTTTCTATTATGTTACTTTGCAAGTACTTTCTGAATTTTGTCGCCACGACGAACTATATAGATTCTGCCGGGAATCATGCGGTCGGCCTTCAGGCCGTCTAATGTATAAACCTCGACAGTGAGTTCATCGGGATTCTCGCCTACAACCACGTCTTCAACGCCGGTAATCACACCCGACTCGGTATTGATCTCGAAGTCGGACTGCTGAGGCACATACACACCAATCAAACCTTTGGAGTTGCCGGGCACGCTCATATAGATGCCATCGTGCTCCAGACCTTGAACCAGCGGAGTGTTGGGGTCGAAAAGATAGCCGCTGAGGCCGTTATTGAGGCTTTCCACCGAACCGCCCATCGAATAGAAGTTTCCGTTCGGATCGGTCTTGGCGGTAACCACCTTGTGCATATATATCTTGCCGTTTACAGTGCCGGTTTCAGCCGGTACGTTCACAGTGTATTTGTATTTCATGAAGCTTGAGTTAATGCCACCGGTTCCGTCGTAGAGGGCAATTTCTTCCTCAGGAAGATCCTGACCTCCGTTCTCGGCCACGTAAGCTGCAACTCTTGCCGTTTCAGGGCCGCCTTCGGAAATATAGCCTGAATGTACGGCAGTTTCCCATGCCGACTCTACAAGCGGCAGAGATGCAAGATTGCTTTCGCCGAGAGCCTGTCCTTCGCCTTCATAGAGCCATTGTGCCACAAAGTCGGTTGAGCCTTCCGAATCATACGGACCATAGTAGGAGAATGTGCCTTCTGGTGCTTCCGCAGTCTCGCCTTCAAGACGACCGTCCTGGAAGAATACATAGAAGAAGGGAACCAGACCTTTCGACAGACGGGCGATTCCGTCGGCGCCGAACTGTTCGGCCTTGATGTGGTAGATATAGTCGGCGTTATCCTCTTCGTCGAGTTCGGTGTTGTGACGCCATTCAACCTTCTTGATCACGAACTGGCGGCCCTTGATGCGGAATCCGTTGGCCTGGAAGGCATCGAGCCAGCGCTGGTTTATCACAATTTCATAACCCGAACCGGTAAGGTCCATGTAGTTGTTGCCATTCGAGAACACGAATATTTCATCAGTCCAGCTGCCATCCTCATTCTGCTTCGGAGTCCAGAACTGAATCTGCATGCCGCCTTCCGAACCATCGTAGTTGGCGTTGGTGGTGTTGCGCTCCAGCTCGATGTAAATCTTGTCGCCGATTTTCGATGCGAAGGGCGGAAGACTCAGATAGTAGTTGTCGGGATTTGTATCGGTAGCCCACGGCCAGTTCTTTCTCTCCTCAACGAGCTTGGCCTGTATTTCTTCGTGAGTCGGAGCGGGGTTCTGTGCGTTGTACCAGTCGGTATAGGCCTGCGAAGCGCCGAACGAACTGAATCCCCAGCTGTAGCTTGGCCAGCCTTCCTCGTTTCTATAAAGAGTAAGATTCTGGATGAAGCTGGGCACCTCGCGCTGGAAACGCTGCTCGGGTTCAACCACATCGGCACCTTCAAGCACAATATCGCTTATGGTAAGGTTCTGACCTATCAGCACAAGAATCTTCTTGTCCTCGCCGGTCTGCAATTCTCCGGTAAGCTCAGACGGAATTGTGAATGTGAGCTTAGAGCCGTTCACCGCTGCATCCGACTGTCCGTCGGCATAGGTCTTGGTCAGGCCGTTGACAATAGCGCTGCCGCCATCATTGAGGGCCTTGATTGTTGTAACGGCGAGACAAAGCTCCGATTGCGGATTCTCAGCAGTAGCACTGCCGTTGTTGTATGCGCCGATATTGATTGTAATCTTATCGCCCTCCTTGAATGCATAGTGGCGGGCAAGATACACCTGGCCTTCGCCCACGCCGAAACGGGTCATGCGGTCGTAAAGCACGTTCGAAGCGCCTTCGGGAATGTCCGATTCGCTCACCTCAGTGAACTTATAGTCGGTAGCCTCGTTTTTCTCTGCCGGTATGATAACAAACGACTTTATGGTTGTGTTCTTACCCTTGAATGCAAGGTAGCGGCTGTTATATGCGTTGATGTTATCGGCAGTTATTTCCACAATATATTGGTCGCCGTCAACTGAAGTATAGCCATTATCAGCCGGATTTTGCAAAGATCCATGACTCATGGTCTGCGAATTGCCATAGTTAAGCTGAATCTGGGCGTCATCGGAAGATGTATAGTTGAGAATCAGCTTGTCGCCAATCTCAAATTTAAAATCATGCCGGAAATAGAATGTCTTGTTCCAGCCTCCGAGATCGGCCTCGCCCTCCCAGAGCAAAGCATCGCGTGTGGGAGCCTTGGGGGTATATGTCAGACTTGTGATAGTACAGTTTTCACCGTTCAGCACAAGGTATGCGGCATTATTGAGTTTTGCGGCCTCCGACTCGGTGAGAGTCATCGTAAGCTTGTTTCCGGAGAATGCGTTGAATCCGTAATCGGCGTTATAGCCATCCTCGTCGGGAAAACCTATCTTGTCGGCATTCTTAAGAGAAGAACCGTCTGTCGACACTCCGATACCGAAATTTCCGCCATTGGTCGAAAAATTAGCCGTTACAGTACCACCTGCGCTGATTTCAACAGATTCAGTTTTTTGAAAATACACACAATTCCATCCTGACGGAAAAGTGTGATCTCCTTGCCACAGGGTTTGAGTATCCTGTGCCGAAATGCTGCCGGCCGAAAAGAACGCGGAACACAGCAGCATAAGTTGTGTAATTTTTCTCATTGGAAAAGAATGTAAATAATTATTAGGTCTATAAATTTTTACCGATAGAATGAAACGGCTGATTTCAGGTAAGAATAGATTTCTCTATAAGCTGTGTAAGTCCATGGCATCTGTCATGCTTATCTGTTATCGGCAGCAAAATTACTCCTTTTCCTCCACTAAAAATGACACTCTCGTGCCACATACCGACACTATTCAGCAAAAACGCCCGGAGTGGAGGCAGGGTTGCCTCACAACAACGAAGAAACAGCATGAGGCCGTAACGTCGGCGACCCCGCCGACGGCCCTGCGCAGGCTATCTCAACACCCGGACGCTCAAACCTGGTCATACGTCGGCGAGGTCGCCGACGTTACTTTGCCGACGTTACTTTGGTCCTCGCCGGGCGAACAAAAAAAGCGCCTCCCGGATTGCTCCGGAAGGCGCTTAAAGGGGCGGTTACCTACTCTCCCACTTTCGCAGTACCAT
>JAIDBM010000029.1 GCA_029056365.1 Muribaculaceae bacterium
TGTCTCGTGGGCTCGGTGTTGTGTATAAGAGACAGAACCTGCAGAGTACCATATCATTCAAGGTGGCCGACGAACTCGGGGCAAAGGTTACATACGGGATGCCGCAACCGGGAGAGTTTATCTTCGAGCCATGGCCGTCAGTGATGAAGGCTGCTCCGGTCAGACTTCTGGCAGAGTTGTACAATCTGAAAAAAATAGCGCCCAACACCCACATGTATTTCTCAACAACAAATGATGCCGCCGTCAATGGATTTCCGGGGAACTGCATGAGAATCATTGATGTTCTGCCCTACTCCTCATCTGTCATAAAACGATTCGCCCGCCGTTGGCCGAAAGCATCGGTTACCGCACGGAACTTTGGTGTTGCGGCCGATGCTGTCAGTCGTAAGCTGGGCGTACGCGATGGGGGTGATGTGCGTGTTTTCGCAGTTTCTGACGCTCAGAACCAGAGGTATCTTATCGTCGCATCATGATACGGGCCATATCGCGTTTGTCCTCGCGTTCTTTTATGCTTTGACGCTTATCGTATTCTTTTTTGCCTCGCGCAAGACCGATTACAAGTTTGGCCAGGCCACGTTCGTTTATGAACAGCTTCAGCGGAACTATTGTAAAACCGGATTCCTTTCCGTCTTTGTCAAGGCGGTCAAGCTCTTTACGGTTTAACAATAACTTGCGGTCGCGGCGTGCGACATGATTGTTGTATGTTCCGTAAAAATATTCGGCTATATACATGTTCTTGACCCATAGCTCACCGTTATTCATGTAGCAGAAAGTATCGGTCAGGCCGGCCTTTCCGAGTCTGATGGATTTGATTTCCGTGCCGGTAAGCACAATGCCGGCGGTGAAGGTGTCGACAATATGGTAGTCGAATGTCGCACGGCGGTTTTTTATATTTATCTCTTTGAATTTCATTACGGTATAACTAAAAATAATATATAGTGCAGCAATAACGGAGTAACAATCAGCGAAACGAAGCCGATAAGCAGGAAACGCAGATCATCGCCCGGTTTGACGGCCAGATATCGGTCGGCTTTGTAAATCACAAGAGCCACGAATACCGGCAATAGTTTTATAAGTGTAAGGTCGGTAGGAACACAGTTTTCTATAATGCGAATAATGGCAAGCATGGCTATGGCGTATGCCGAACATGTTTCGATTTTTTTTCGGTTCGGCTCGCCTGCCACGATATTCGGAATAAGCTGTTCAATGAGCAGTGTGCCAAGAAAATATGCGGCAAAATATGTGCCGAAGTCCACCACTCCGCGTTCTATGGCTGTTACAAGTGATATTCCGTTGCTATAGAACAGACCTATGAAATTGGCCAGAGCCGTTATTCCAAGCAAAGGATACAACCCTTTGGAACATAATTCTTCAGGCGATTCTGACGCCTGTGAAATATCCTCCCATCCTTTCACCGGAGAGAGTATAAGTTGTAAAATATTTTTTATAAACTGAAGCATTTGTCTGCGTTGTAATTCGTTGTTTCTGCAATCTCCTCGATACTTATCCCGAGTTTTTCGGCAATAAACATGGCGGTATGTACAAGATAAGACGATTCATTACGTTTTCCACGTCGTGGCACCGGAGCCAGATATGGTGCATCGGTCTCAAGCAACAGTCGGTTTAAGCCAATGGCCGGCAGAGTTTCTCTGAGCCCGGAATTCTTGAATGTTACGATTCCGTTGATGCCGAACCACGGATCAATCTGGCAACGAATACGTTCCACATCATCAGAGCTGCCGCCAAAACTATGAAAAACCGCCTGCACGCCAGGTACTCCCCGGAGCACTTCCAGGGTTTCGTCGAGAGCCTCGCGACAATGTACAATCATAGGCAGATTACGCTGTGCGGCTGCTTTTGCCTGATATTCGAAAGCGGCCATCTGTTCTTCAGCCATTGATTTGTCCCAGTAAAGGTCCATTCCCACTTCTCCTATGGCTATGTAACGCCCGTCCGATGAATCAAGCTCCGCCAGCATTCCGTCAACAATTCCCCGCCAGTCGGGTCTAACCTCTGTAGGGTGTAGTCCTATTGCCATGAATACATTTTCGGGAAACATCTCCGACAGTTTCTTCATGGGTTTGAGCGACTCATTGTCGACACACGGAAATATCATGCGTTCCACACCCGATTCAATTGCCCTTCGGACAGCGGCTTCTCCACCTCCGTCGGAATCAAATTCCGGCAGAAACATATGGGTATGTGTATCCGTCAGTGTCATTTGTCCCGTTGCGAAAGCGATAGTGCAAGTTCAGTAAAATACTTCCGGTCGGAATCCGGCATGGCAACTTTGTCAAGAGCCGAGACTGCCTTTTCAGCATAGCTGTTTATAAGCACATCGCAGCGCTCCGAAAGGTGAAGCGAGTCATACACCTCCTTGACCTGACGTATCAGCTCCCCGTCTTCAAGGTCTTCTGAAAGTATACCCGACAATTCTTCGGTTCTCTCACGCAATGCACTGATAAGCAGCCAGGTTTTCTTGCGGTTCACTATATCGCCGCCAATAGCCTTTCCAAACACCTCCGCATCGCCGTATGTGTCAAGCCAGTCGTCGCGAAGCTGAAATGCCAGTCCGAGGTTTTCGCCATAAGAATAGAACGCATCCACATCTTTATCACCGGCACCACCTGTCGTTGCACCGATTGCGCACGCACATCCGAGCAACACCGATGTCTTTAGCCGTATCATGGCCATATATTCATCCACCGACACATCATTCCTGTGTTCGAAATCCATATCATATTGCTGGCCCTCATACACTTCCATAGCCGTGCGGTTGAACATTGCAAGTACTTTGCGCAGTACACAATCCGGTACCTCGGTTATCAGACTCCCGGCAAGTGTCAGCATTGCATCGCCGCTGAGTATGGCTGTGACATCGTTCCATTTCACATGCACGGTCGGACGTCCGCGTCTCATGTCGGCTCTGTCCATCACATCATCGTGCAACAAAGTGAAATTATGGAACATCTCAATTCCAAGCGCAGCCGATTCAGCCTCCTCGATTTTGCCTCCCACTGCCATACATGAGGCTAAAAGCAACGACGGGCGTAACCGCTTGCCTCCGCAATCCAATGCATATTCTATGGGTCTGTAAAGCCCATCAGGGCGCTCCGGTAATTTATACGAAGAAATTATCGATGCAACAGCCTCGGAAATTCTTTTCTTATCTATCATGTTTTCTTTTTTTACAGAATTAAAAAATCAATCCATGCTGCAAACGCCATATACCTCACGGTGCAGGACTTCGGCAACCGATCTGGCCCGGATGGCATGCCTGTCGGTTGTCATCAGCAACAACGGCACTGACGGAAGCCCCGGCCCGTAGGGCGGTTGCACATAATCGAAGTCTTCAACAATCCGGAAGCCAGTCCGGGTATAGAACTTAATGCGGCGCATGGCCATGTCGTTCGCTTCAGGCGGTTCAACCTCAAGAACCACCGGCTTGTTGAAATTGTTCACAAATTCATTCAAGGCGCGGCTCCCGATTCCGGAACCACGTACACTGGAGTCAACGGCGAAGTGCTCCACATAAACGAAGTCCGAGAATTCCCAGTATGAAATGAATCCCGCCATATCATTGCCGTTGAAAACAACAAAAACTTTCAGCGGTTCCGCCGGCGATTCCGCCCTGTGGCGTAAATCGTCGGCAGGCCTGCGTTCTTCTGCGGGAAATGACTCCAGATATATTCGTTCTATTTCCGGCCAATGGCCCTGGCTCTTGGTATAAGGAATTAGCATGTCTGTGAAATTTGTGCAAAAGTACTAAAAATAATTCTGTCGGTTCTCTTGTTTCCACTTTTTTTTCGTACTTTTGTAATTTAGAAAAAACATAAAACAATATATACTGAATATACACTGATGAAATTCGTTGTACAAAGCAAAGCGTTCTATAACGCGGCCTCAGCCGTAGGCAAGGTAATCAGCTCGAAAAATGCGCTGATTATTCTCGACAATTTCCTGCTTGAGCTAAAAGACGGAAAGCTGACTCTTACCGGCTCTGATACAGACTCAACTCTGTCGGCCGACATAGAGCTGTCGGAGGCTGAGGGAGAAGGAAAAATCTGCCTCTCATCACGCACATTGTCGAATCTGCTGAAGGAACTGCCGGATCAGGAAGTAACATTCAACATAAACGATGCCACCCTTGAAGTGGAGATTTCATATCCGAACGGAACTTTCAACCTTGTGGCAATCAACGGTAACGAATTCCCGGAATACAAAGCGCCGGAAGACCAGGGTAATCCGGCTAAAATTGTCACCGAAGGCAAACGCATCGGCAAAGCGCTGGACTACACCTTGTTCGCTGTAGCTACTGAAGATTTCCGGGCACAGATGCAAGGAGTGTATTTCGACATAGCGGAAGATTATGTCAACTTCGTTGCAACCGATACACGCAAGCTTGTGCGCTACACCGACAACAACATCAAAGCCGGTGTAAAAACATCTTGTATCGTACCGCCCAAGGCCGCATCGATAATCAGATCTGTATTCGGTTCAAGCGAGACACTGACATTGGAAATCGGCAGTCGGGCCGCCACTATAAGCGATGGCCGCTTCACGTTCCGTTGCAGCTTCATGAATGGAAAATACCCTGACTACAACAGAGTAATCCCCAAAAACAACCCGTTGCATCTCGTAGCCGACCGCGTAGGCATGCTCAATCTCGTACGCCGTGTAAGCATATTTGTGGACGCCGGATACGGACTGATCAGATTCCGTGTCACCCCCGAGACAGTGCTGCTGAAATCCCGCGCGTCCGGATTGTGTACAGCCGGACGCGAC
>JAIDBM010000290.1 GCA_029056365.1 Muribaculaceae bacterium
TGTGACCCCGGAGAGGCTCGAACTCTCGACCCACTGATTAAGAGTCAGTTGCTCTACCAACTGAGCTACGGAGTCATCAGTTAACCCTAATTTCATTTCTTCAGATTTGCCCTTGCATTTCTGAATTGCGGTGCAAAGTTACGTCTTTTTTTTTTGTCTTGCAAGTATTTTTCTGGTTTTTTTCAAAAAAAATGTGTGAGTCGATTTTTTTGACCGATGAAATGTGGTCAGATTACCTATTTTATGGCTGCAAGTCCGCCCTGTGAGGTTTCCTTGTATAACGATGGAATGTCGTGCCCGGTCTGTTTCATTACTTCGACTATGCGGTCGAAGTCTACACTGTGGCGACCATCGGAGAAGGCCGCATATAGGTTCGCATCCAAAGCTCTCGCAGCCGCGTATGCGTTGCGCTCGATGCATGGAATCTGTACCAGACCGCATACCGGGTCACAGGTCAGACCGAGGTGGTGCTCAAGACCCATCTCGGCGGAGTATTCAATCTGGGCAGGTGTGCCACCGAAAAGTTGCGATGCCGCAGCCGCAGCCATAGCGCAGGCAACACCTACTTCTCCCTGACAGCCGACTTCAGCTCCACTGACCGATGCGTTGTGCTTTACAACGTTGCCGAAGAGTCCGGCGGTTGCAAGGGCGCGGAGTATCCGTTTTTCACTGAATCCTTTTGAATGGTGCAGATGGTATAGTACGGCTGGCACAATGCCGCAGCTGCCACATGTGGGGGCGGTTACGATTTCGCCTCCCGAGGCGTTTTCTTCGCTTACAGCAAGCGCATAGGCGTATACAAGGCCTCGCGATTTAAGCGACTGTGCATATCCTGCCGCGTGTACATAGTAGCTTACGGCCTTGCGGCGTACGCCAAGTCCTCCCGGGAGTACACCCTCTGCCTCGATGCCTCGTTCCACGGCTGCTTTCATCACTTGCCATACGCGGGCCAGATATTCCCATATTTCAGGGCCTTCCACTTCGTCGACATATTCCCAGTAGCTTTTGCCGGTTGTCTCGCACCATTTCAGTATGTCTTTGATTTTGTTGAGTTTGTATATGCTTCGGTTTTTGGTGCGGGATTCGCCTTCGCGCACAATGTCGCCTCCGCCAATCGAGTAGTAGGTGCGTGAGAGCAGTTCGTGTCCGTCGGCATCGTATGCGGCGAATGTCATGCCGTTGGTGTGGAAGGGCAGTACGGTTTCCGGGGCCCAGAGTATGTTTGTGGGTAGTTTCGGTGTAAGAACATCGAGTATGGCGCGGTCGGTAAGGTGTCCTTTTCCGGTTGCGGCGAGTGCGCCGTACAGTGTCACCTTGCATGATGTGGCCTCGGCAGGCATTTCGTCGAGGAACAGTTTTGCCGCTTTGCGTGGCCCCATTGTGTGTGAGCTGCTGGGGCCGTTGCCGATTTTGTAGATGTATTTTATAGATTCCATGTTTAGTATCGTAAAAGGTCAAGGGCCATGATTTGTGCGGGCCCTTGACCTTGTTGTTCAATAAGCAGACTATCTGCTGTTATTTCGAGGCGTTTTCGATTATGGTAAAGAATTTATCGGATGGCAGCAGCTCATCGATGCCGGTGTAGCGGGTTTCTTTGCCATTTTTGTCGATGACGATAATTGTAGGCACAGCCTCAACGTTGTATTTTTCGGCGGCTTTTTCATTTTCGTCTACATCGACATAAACGAATTTCACTGCCGGATATTTTGCGGCTGCCTCATCGAATGTCGGATGGAACTTCTGGCAGGGTCCGCACCAGGTGGCACCGAAGTCGATGGCCAGAACCTGACCTTTTTCGGGTGTGAACTGGCTGAGGTCGTCGCCTTTGAGTTCAATCAGGTTGTCAGGAGTGGTTTTCGCCTCAGTGGCTTTGTCGGCGAGAGTCCTGGTCTGAGGGTCGGCACCGTCGTCGATGTCTTCTTCGAACTGTTTTTCGGTTTCAGTTGCGTTGGAGTCGCCTTTCTGGGCCGAACCCGAGCATGCGGGAAGAGCGAAAACGATTGCGGCGGCCGCGAATATGTAGGCTAATTTTTTCATTTTCATTGAGCCAGAGCGGCGTTGGTTTTGTGTACGGCTTCTGCGCTTGCCTTGAAGAGTTCTTTTTCTTTTTCGTTGAGGTCGAATTCAACGATTTTTTCGATACCGTTTTTGCCGAGGATACAGGGAACACCGATGCAGAGGTCTTTTTCGCCGTATTCGCCATCGAGCAGGGCCGAGCAGCTGATGAGCTTCTTCTGGTCGTGGAGAACGGCGGCGCATACCTGTGCGGCTGCGGCACCGGGGGCGTACCATGCTGAAGTGCCGAGGAGTTTTGTCAGGGTTGCACCGCCAACCATGGTGTCGGCTGCTACTTTCTGGAGCTGTTCTTCAGAGAGGAGCGAGCTTGCGGGAAGACCGCGGTATGCGGCAAAGCGGGTCAGGGGAATCATGGTGGTGTCGCCGTGTCCGCCTATTACGATTCCTTCAACTTCGGTGGCGTTTGCGCCGAGGGCGAGGCTGAGGAAATATTTGAAGCGTGCGCTGTCGAGTGCGCCGCCCATGCCTATGATTCGGTTTTTGGGCAGTCCGCTTACTTTGTGTATGAGGTAGGTCATGGTGTCCATGGGGTTCGACACGCACAGTATGATGGCGTTGGGCGAGTGGGCGAGAATCTGGTCGGTAACGGATTTCACGATTCCTGCGTTGACGCCGATGAGTTCTTCGCGGGTCATGCCGGGTTTGCGGGGGATGCCGGAGGTGATGACCACCATGTCGGAACCTTCGGTCATTTTATAGTCGTTGGTAACGCCTACCAGACGGGTGTTGGTGCCGAGGATGTTGGCGGTCTGCATGATGTCCATTGCCTTGCCTTCCGACACGCCTTCCTTGATGTCGAGAAGAACTACTTCGTCAGCGATCTGGTTGGTCACTAACACATTTGCACAAGTTGCGCCTACGTTTCCGGCGCCTACTACTGTAACTTTTGACATTGTGGTATATTTTATATTAGTTGTGTTTTTGAGGTCTGCGGCGCTTTTGCCGCTTCTTAGCTGCAAAGATAATTATTCGGTTCGGATTATGCAAATTAAATAATTTAAAATGAGTGATTGAAGCTGCATACAGGCTGCATGAAGCCGGCCCTGGCGTTATGGAAGGGTCGGCTTCAGAGCTGATTGTATATTTGTTCAGATTGCTTCGTAGGCATCGAAGGCTTCGCCGAAGCGTTTGTTGATGTCGTCGAGCGAGTATAGTCCGTCGGCGTTGGGTGTGAGTCCTTTCAGTTTCAGTGGAAATACCATCGGCGGATTGTGGAGGTCGAGCAGACTGATGTTCCGCAGCTGGTCGGGGGTCTGATATACCAGATTGAGCGACACGTATTGTTTGCCGTCCTTGCCCTGCCATTTCTCCATTACCAGCTTGCTGCCGATGGGTGTTTTCTTTTCTATGGCATCGGGGAGTTCGTATTCCTCTACGCCGAGGGCTGCGTTCACGCTGGCTATATTGGAGTCGTGTCCTACAAGATAGGTGAACTTGCGTGCATCGGAATTCAGTTCGTCGTACATATATCGCAGCAACGGGTTGGCTACGTTTGCGGCCACTGTCGGCGCGGTGAACAGCACATCGCCGTATACGTCTTTTATTTCGGCTATCTGCGCCCATTGGTCGCGGGTGAGCTTGTGGCCGAATCCGGCTTTTACCGAGTCGGGTTCTTCGTAGTACTGGAGTATAAAGGCATCGCTTGCCGAGTTGGCGTCTTTCAGCGAACCTTTCATGGCCGGCTCCTGGCCGGGTTCGAGAATAATCTGGGTGTCGTAGTTGTCGAAGGCGGTCATGCCGTCTTTGGCTGCGGGCGAATCTTTCAGATCGAGTACTTCGGCTATGAGTTCATAGTTGTCCTTAAGTTTTTCGTTTATGCCCCGTATGCCGTTTTTACCGCCCATCGCGGCTATTTCCTTCATGGCCTGGTTTTTGAACTCGGGTGTTACTTTTGTGAGGCGCGGGTTGAACACGGGGTCCATTTTCGAAGGGGTGTAACGGTGGTTGACCGTGAGATTCGCCACCGGCATGAATCCCGAGGTAAAATATTGGGCTGTGGCGATGGTGCGTTGCATTGAATTTGCATAGATGTTTACATCGTCGACAGTCGGAACATAGTTTTCGGGGAACAGACCTTGCTGAGCAAGATATTTGCGGAAATACTGGCCCATGATGGTTTCAAGGGCACCGCCGCGCGAGGTCAGTTCGCTCGGCGCGGCACTCCATTCGGTCCACTGGTGTGAAGTGAGGTTGCCCAGTGCGCTGCCGTTGCCCGACAGTGGTGCACGGATGCTATGGCGGCTAAGGACCACCATTTCCTTCAGGTTGTATTTGTTGTTAAAATCGTCGGAATGTTTCTGTGCCGACGCATAAGCCGGTATAAACAGCAGCACCGCAAGCAGCAGCCGCAAAGTCGTTGAATAGTTTTTCATGTCTGTCAGATTAGAAGATGAATTATGAACATACTATAATTATAGACAATGCAGGTGCCGGAATTGTTCGTAGGTATTGTTTTCGCGGTGAGTTTACAGAGAGTCGAAGGTTTTGCGTCTGCGCAGGTAGTACTGTACCAGTATGTCGGGGCGGTCTTTGATCAGGTCGGCCGATGGCCGGGGCATGCTGTCGTAGTTGTGCCGCATGTGAGCGAAATCGCGGTGCGCGCGCCATATTGCGGCGGCGTTTTTGAAGTCGAAAGTCGCCACATACTTTGCCCAGGCGATGGTGTCGAGCAGCCGTCGGCGCAGAAGAGTGGCGTTTCGGCTGCTGTCGGGCAGGTTCTTGTGCAGCATCAGAAGGTTGTTGCGGAAGTTGAGATATGTTTTCCTCGGGTTTTCGGCCGGCAGCGAACCTCCTCCGAGGTGGTATACCACCGACTGCGGCACAACGGCCAGACGCCATCCGGCCAGACGCATGCGCCAGCAGAGGTCGATTTCTTCCATATGGGCGAAAAAGTCTTTGTCGAGTCCACCGCATTCAAGATACACGCGGCTGCGCACGGTGAGTGCGGCTCCCGAGGCCCACATCACGTCGATTGGTTTGTCGTACTGTCCGTTGTCTTTTTCGCATACATTGAAAATGCGGCCCCGGCAGTAGGGATAGCCGTTGCGGTCGATGAAGCCGCCGGATGCTCCGGCGTATTCGAAATGGCTCCGCCGGGTGTCGCTGAGCAGTTTGGGCTGCACTGCGGCGCAGTCGGGATTTGCGTCGAGATAGTCGACAAGCGGGTTTATCCATCCGGGCCGAACCGCTACATCGGAGTTGAGCAGTACTATATATTCGAAACGGTCGGCCAGAATGGCTATTGCCTTGTTGTAGCCTTCGGCAAAGCCATGGTTTTCGCTGAATGCCAGAATCTCGACCTGCGGGAATTCGTTTTTGAGCAGGGCGATCGAGTCGTCGGTTGAGCCGTTGTCGGCTACAATTACGGTGGCTGAGGCGGGGTCGGTGCCTGCTGTTACAGAGGGAAGATATTGGCGTAGCAGTGCTGCTCCGTTCCAGTTTAGAATTACTACTGCTGTTTTCATTGTTTCGAGCTTTGTTTTGCATTGCCGTTGTTGTCGGCTTTGTCATCTTGGAATTGTGGAGGCAGGGATGCCTCCACTCCGGGGAGAGAGACGGGGTTTTTCCAGCGTTTGTGGCTCCAGAGCCATAGGGCAGGGTCGCGCAAGATTGTTTGCCGGAGCAATGCGGCGTATTCTTTAGTCAGAGCAGATTCGGGCGTTGAGGCTGCGTTGTCGCACATGGGCCGCACTGTTATGCGGTAGTTGCCGCGCCGGGGTTTGTACATGTCGAGGTATGCGACAGCCGAGTCGAGTCGGCGGGCCAGTGTTTCGGTTCCGCTGATCATGGCGGTCGGATGGTTGAGGAATTCGAGAATGCAGGTGGTGTCGCCCGAGCCGGGTTTCTGGTCCGACATAAAGCCGGTTACAGTTCTAATGCCGTTTTTTCGGTATTCCAGCAGGTGCCTGAAGGTTGTTTTCTTGGGCAGCGATACCGATCCGAACCGGCTTCGAAGGCGTAGCATCAGGGCATCGAACCATTTGTTTTTGAGCGGTCGGTACACCTGGCAGAATTTCACGTCGTCTTCGTTGCCGTGGCGGCTGTGCAGGGTAATCGACGGCACCCATTCCCAGTTTCCGCAGTGCGAGAAATAACACACCACGCTGCGTCCGGCGGCCAGATGCCGGTCGATTACATCGATGTTCTCGAACTTCATCCGGCGCAAAATTTCACTTTCGCTTACGTGCAGCAGTTTCAGGGTCTCTACGATATAGTCGGAGAAATTGCGGTAAAACTGCTTTTCGATTTTGCGCAGTTCGGCAGTTGTTTTGCCGGGCAGACTTTCGGCGAGGTTCTTGCGTATTGTATTACGGCGATAGCGAACAATGTGGCATAGCGCAAAGCCGGCCGCATCGCTCAGGCGGTAAAGCAGCCATAGCGGAAGCAGAGCCAGAGTGTGCAGCAGAATGCCGGTAAGTGTATTTGCCGCGCGGTTCATATAAGAAATCCTTCTACGGTTTCCCGTTCCGGTATCGGTTGTCCGAGCCTTACCTGCACTATGCGGTTGTCGAAGGCCATGGGGTCGAAGCCGTCGGGCATGTTCTGGAGTTCTACCTTCAGATAGTTGTCGGTGAATCCGCCGCACGGATGCCCCTGACGTGGGTGTTCGAACAGCATCGGGCGCACGGAGCCGGAGAACTGTGCGGTGAATTCGGTGAGCATGCGTTCGCTCACGGCCAGCATGTGGCGGGTGCGCCGGTGCTTTGTTTTTTCGTCGACTACATGCGGAATCTCAAGGGCCCGTGTGCCGGGCCGTTCGGAATAGGTAAACACATGCAGACGGCTCAGCGGCAGCGACTCTATGAAGTCGCACGACTGTTCGAAGAATTCATCGGTTTCGCCTCTTGCACCCACTATCAGGTCTATGCCTATGAATGCGTGAGGCATTGCCTTGCGAACTTCCTCGATTTTGTGCCGGAACAGAGCTGTGTCGTAGCGCCGTCGCATCAGTCGCAGCACTTCGTCGGAACCGCTTTGCAGCGGAATGTGGAAGTGCGGCATGAAACGTTTCGAATCGGCCACGAATTTTATGATGTCGTCGGTCAGCAGGTTAGGCTCAATCGAGGAAATCCGGTAGCGTTCTATGCCGTCCACTTCGTCAAGGGCGTGTACGAGGTCGGCGAAAGATTCACCGTTGGCGCGTCCGAAATCGCCTATGTTCACGCCGGTGATTACAATTTCCTTGCCGCCTTTGGCCGCCACATCGGCGGCCTGGGCCACCATCTCGTTGATTGTTCCCGATCTGGAACGTCCGCGTGCGGCCGGAATGGTACAGTAGCTGCACCAGTAGTCGCAGCCGTCCTGAACTTTCAGGAAATATCGGGTGCGGTCGCCGCATTCGCAGCTTGGAGTAAAGCGCCGGAAGTCGCGGGCCGGATCCACCGACAGTGTTTTTTCGCGCCGGTCGGTCCAGCTGTCGAGGAAGTCGCTTATCAGGTCTTTGCGGTCGGTGCCGGCCACGACAGCCACGCCCGGCAGAGCCGCTACTTCATCGGATTTGAGCTGGGCGTAGCAACCTGTAACGAGTATTGCGGAGTCCGGGAAACGGCGGTGGAACGAGCGTATTGTCTGTCGGCATTTTTTATCGGCGAGTTCGGTTACGCTGCAGGTGTTCACCACAATGATGTCGGGAGTTTCGCCTGGTGTAATGCGGCGTATTCCTTTTTCGGCCAGTTGCCGTGCTATCGAGGATGTTTCGGAGAAGTTGAGTTTGCATCCGAATGTGTGGAACAATGCCGTGCGGTTGCCGAATGTATCGCGGTCAATCATTAGAATATCGGTTGATTATCTTACAAATATCATGTGCGTCCCTCTCTGAAGTGCAGGCGGTTATTGGCAGGCTGAGCACCTGTCGGGCGAGTTGCTCGGCTATAGGCAGCGAAAGGCCGGCCAGCTGCGGATAGCATGGCTGCAGATGCGGGGGCACGGGATAGTGTATCAGGGTTTCTACGCCGTTTTCGGCCAGATAGTTTCTGAAATGGTCGCGTCGGGCGGTCTTTATCACATACTGGTGCCATACGCAGTAGTCCGATTGTTCGAAAACAGGTTTTTCGATCAGCGGGTTTATGATTTCTGAATCGTATATCCGGGCTATGCTGCGTCGGTATGCGTTCACCTTGTCGGTATGTGGCAGTTTGAGAGCCACCACAGCGGCCTGCAGCGGATCGATGCGGCAGTTCAGGCCCTGGTACAGGTTGTGGTAGGTATAGTCCGAGCCATAGTTCCGCAGTGCGGCTACCACCCGTGCCAGTTCCGGGTCGGAGGTGGTTACTGCGCCGGCATCGCCGATGGCACCGATGTTTTTGGTGGGATAGAAGCTGAATGCCGCGGCATGTCCTATAGCCCCGGCGGCACGGCCCTGTTCATCGCGTGCGCCTATGGCCTGGGCGGCATCTTCTATTACAAGGAGTCTGTGGCGGGCAGCGATGTCGAGCAGACGGTCGTCGGTGGCGATGCGTCCGTACAGATGTACAGGCATTATCGCCGCCGTGCGTGAAGTTATTGCCTCTTCAATCCGGCGGGAGTCGATGTTCATGGTGTCGCGCCGTGGTTCAACCGGCACCGGCACCAGGCCGCAGTCGCTAACCGCGAGCACACTTGCGATGTAGGTGTTCGAGGGTACAATCACTTCGTCGCCCGCTTGTATGCGTCCGAGTTCGATGTATCCGCGCAGAATCAGACGCAGCGCATCGAGTCCGTTGCTCACGCCTATGGCGTGCCGTGCGCCCGTAAGCGCGGCCATTCCGGCTTCGAGTCGTTCCACTTCGGGTCCGCCTATATATCGTCCGCTGTCGGCCACACGGCAGAGAGCGTCTTTAATTTCCGCGCTGAATGGCGCGTTTATGGTTGCAAGGTCAAGAAATGTATATTTATTCATTTGCCAGATTCATAAGATAGCGGCCGTAGTCGTTCGATAGCATGGGTTCGGCCAGGCGGCGCAACTGTTCGCGACCGATGAATCCCCGGCGGTAAGCCACCTCTTCGAGAGCGGCAATTTTCAGGCCTTGTCGTTTCTGTATCGCCTCCACAAAAGCCGAGGCTTCCATCAGAGAGTCGACAGTGCCGGTGTCGAGCCATGCGAATCCGCGGCCGAAACATTCCACATGCAGCCGACTCTGTTCCATATAGTGCTGGTTCACGGAGGTGATTTCCAGTTCACCCCGGGCCGACGGCTTTACACCGGCGGCTACATCCACCACATCGGCCGGATAGAAATACAGGCCCACCACAGCCAGATTGCTTTCGGGAAATTCCGGTTTTTCTACAATGGATACCGCACGTCCGGCGGCATCGAGAGTCACCACTCCATAACGCCTTGGGTCGGTTACCGGGTATCCGAACACCACAGCCTCGCCACGTGCCACATGTTCTTTGGCCCGCATCATCATGCCGGTGAATCCTTGTCCGTAGAAGATATTGTCGCCCAGCACCAGGCAGGCGTCGTCGCCGTCGAGCCATTCGCGTGCTATCAGAAAGGCTTGGGCGAGGCCTTCGGGTCTCGGCTGTTCGGCGTAGCTGAAATTCATGCCCAGGTCAGCCCCGCTGCCCAAGAGACGGCGGAAGCCAGGCAGGTCGTCGGGCGTGGATATTATAAGTACGTCGCGGATTCCGGCCAGCATCAGAGTCGACAGCGGATAGTATATCATCGGTTTGTCGTAAACCGGCACGAGCTGTTTCGACAGGCCGCGGGTTATGGGGTAGAGCCGGGTGCCGCTTCCGCCGGCGAGAATTATTCCTTTCATCGTTCGGAGTACATTTTACGGTAATACATCTGATAGTCGCCTTCAACAATGTCGGTTACCCATTTGCGGTTGTCGAGATACCATTTTACGGTCAGCGGCAAACCTTTTTCAAACGGGGTTCGCGGAGCCCAGCCGAGTTGCGAAGCGGTTTTCACGGGGTCGATGGCGTAGCGGGCGTCATGGCCGGGGCGGTCTTTGACAAATGAAATCAGACTGCGGTCGGGCATTTTTTGCGGGTCGGCGAGCAGGTTGCGGTATTTGCGGTCGTTCCGGCACAGTTCCGCCACCTGGTCGATAATCATCTCCACGATGTCGATGTTCTGTTTTTCGTTGAAGCCGCCTATGTTGTACACTTCGCCGGTTTGTCCGTTCAGCAGCACGGTGTCGATTGCCGCGCAGTGGTCGTCGACGTAAAGCCAGTCGCGTACGTTGCGGCCATCGCCGTATACCGGCAGGCGTTGGCCCTGCAGCACATTATTTATAATAAGCGGAATAAGCTTTTCGGGAAACTGGTATGGGCCGTAGTTGTTGCTGCAGCGGGTTATCAGTGCGGGGAAGCCGTAGGTGTGCACATAGGCCAGCACCAGCATGTCGGCCGAGGCTTTCGAAGCCGAGTAGGGCGACCGTGGTTTCAGTGGCGATTCTTCGGTGAAGAAGTCCGAGCCGTAGGCCGTGGACTGTTGTCGACCGCCGGCTGCCTCTCGAAGCTGTGAGGGTATTTCAAAGGTTCTGCCTTCGGGAATATCGCGTTCAAGCGAGCCGTACACTTCGTCGGTGCTTACCTGCAGAAAGCGTTTGCCTTGCCGGAACCCGCCCTGCGGCAGTTGCCATGCCTGGCGACAGCAGTCCATTAGATTCTGGGTTCCGAGTACGTTTGTGCGCAGAAACACTCCGGGGTCATCTATCGAGCGGTCGACATGGCTTTCGGCTGCGAAGTTCACCACAAAGTCGGGGTCGAAATCGTGGATAATTCGCTTTACTGCGTCGGTGTCGCATATGTCGGCATGTATGAAGCGCACTTGCGGCAGCTGGAGTTCGCTGTGGAGCGACGACAGATTTCCCGCATAGGTGAGGGCGTCGAGCACGCATATTTCGGCGTCTGTGCCGTGGTTTTCGACTATGTATTTTATGAAGTTGGTGCCGATGAATCCGGCACCGCCGGTAACGAGGTATTTCATGCTAAGTCTGTTGGAATGCCGAGATGCGCGTAGCACGCATGGTTTATGATGCGAAGTTAGTGAAAAAACGCGATATAGATTTCAATATAGTGTTTAAAATTTGTTTTGTGCGTGTACGGGCAAAAAAAAATTAACCGTCATCCCGACGATTAATCTTCTTACCTTAAATCTAATACCATGAAAAACTGATGCAAAGTTA
>JAIDBM010000291.1 GCA_029056365.1 Muribaculaceae bacterium
TTTTTTTCCACCCCAACCCGGCACACCCCCTCATGCCTACTCTCGGGGGCTCGGCGATGGGTATAACACCCACCGCGTACCCCCCCCCCCTGAATAACATATTAATATTCAGCAAGTTGGATAAACGCACGATTCGTGCGCCACTATATTCCGGGCGAGGCCTGCCCCACCCTGTTATTTATCGATGCGTGCAATCTGGTCGCGAGCTATTTTAAGCTGACGTTCCAGACGCTCGCGCTCCATCTGTGCCTCGACAAGCTGCTGACATGCGCGGCTATAGTTCCAGGCATCGAGAAGCATCGCAGCCTGCGAACCATCGAATTTCAGCTGACGACGCCCTTTGGCGCCCACAAGCTCTGCTTTCAGATTACCGTCCTTGTGCAGTTCGAGCCACTGCGCAAGAGGTTCGAATTCTTCCTGAGCCAGACTCATCAGTTCCATGCCCTCGACCTTGGCGACACGGTCGGAAGGCAACGGGCGCGAAGCCGATGAACTGCCGTCGGCAGCACTGAATTCAACCGAATTGAGGTCAAGCACCTTGCCCGACGACTTCACTATCAGACGGAAGAAACCTTTTCGGTCGACACGCGGTTCGAGGCCCTCGGCCTTGATGTCGCCACGTGCGGGCCATTTCGAAGGAACCACATAGGGGTCTGTGCCGTCGCCCGAGTCGGTCATGCGCTGCCCGATCTGGTCGATACGCATCATTGCATCGGCAATAGCCTCATCGGCCTCAGGAATTTTTTTTAGACTCATTCCCTCCATCATGCGGGCACGCAGGGGCATGGCCTCGCGGCGTATTTCCACCGCCTCCTTGCAGCCATGGTCGAGAGAATCGAGAATACTGGCTGCAAGTTCATAATCCATTCCGGACACAGCCTCCTCGGCCTGTCTGAGCAGATTACGGGCCTTTTCATCCGCGCCCGAACCGGTCGAGCCTCCGCAGGCGGCAAGCGACATAAGCATGGCCGCTCCGGCCATATATTGAAAGTATCGTTTCATCAGTCGAATCTTTTACGCCGGAACACAAAATTGCGTCCGAGATATTTCTCCCGCACCACAGGGTTTTCGGCAAGTTCCTCCGATGTTCCCTGAAACAGTATGCGTCCGTCGAACAGCAGATACGCCCTGTCGGTTATACTGAGTGTTTCCGGTGCGTTATGGTCGGTTATAAGTATGCCTATATTCTTATCTTTCAGCTTGTAGACTATTGTCTGAATGTCTTCCACCGCTATAGGGTCGACACCGGCGAACGGCTCGTCGAGCATTATGAATTTCGGGTCGATGGCCAGACAGCGTGCGATTTCGGTCCGCCGCCGTTCTCCTCCCGAAAGCTGGTCGCCAAGGTTTTTGCGCACTTTTTCAAGACGGAATTCCGCAATCAGGCTCTCAAGTTTGTCGCGCTGGTAGTCCTTAGGCTTATCGGTCATCTGGAGCACTGCCTTTATATTGTCCTCTACACTGAGTTTGCGGAACACCGATGCTTCCTGAGCAAGGTATCCTATACCATGCTGGGCACGGCGGTACACCGGGTAACGGGTTATTTCAAGGTCATCAACGAAAATGCGTCCTTCATTAGGCTGCACAAGTCCGGTGGTCATGTAGAATGTGGTTGTCTTTCCAGCTCCGTTCGGTCCGAGCAGACCGACAATCTCGCCCTGGGTCACATTAATCGACACATGATTCACAACCGTACGCTTGCCGTATTTTTTCACAAGGTTGTCGGTACGGAGCACCATCAGTTTTTCGTTTTCCGGAACCAAGATGTCAGACGGAGCTTCCGATCCTGCGGCAGTCTCATCCTGTGCCACGGCACGGACCTCGGATTCAACGGTATCGCTCACCGCCTCCATGCCCGGCAGCACGAATTCCGGAGCCGGCACATCGCGTTCCTGCCCCTCGCGGCGGTTTCTGTCAAGTCGGTACGATATTCCCATTACAGTCGGTTTAGACGGCTTTCAATATAATCGGTCAGCAGGCCTATAGCCACCACATTGCTTCCGCCCTGCGGCACAATAAGGTCGGCATAACGTTTCGAAGGCTCGATATAGCGGCTGTGCATCGGTTTCAGCACAGCCTCATAGCGGTCGATTACCATCTTGGGAGTGCGCCCGCGTTCAATGCAGTCGCGTGCGATCACACGTATCAGACGGTCGTCGGCGTCGGCATCGACAAACACCTTCACATCCATCATGGTGCGCAACACTTCATCGTTGAGCACAAGTATGCCCTCGACTATCACAACATCGCGCGGGTCGACATGCACTGTCTGTTCCTGCCGGGTACATGTAAGATAGCTGTATGTAGGCATCTCGATCGACTCACCTGCCTTAAGACGGCGCAGATGCTCCACAAGGAGCGTCCACTCTATGGCGTCAGGCTCATCGAAATTCACCTTGGCCCGGTCGGCCGGATCAAGATGACTGAGGTCTTTATAATACGAATCCTGCGGAATCACAGCCACTTCACCTTGCGGGAGCGAATTTATTATCTTGTTGACGACGGTGGTCTTTCCCGATCCAGTACCGCCGGCTATGCCGATTACTAACATATTCTGGGTATTTTTGTGCACGAAGTTACAAAAAATCAACATATTCACAAAGAATATTGGATAAAAATTCGTAACTTTGCCCGTCCGAATCGAAAACGCGAAAACGATAATGGTAATCAAGACACGTGAGAAACTCATCGAGGTGGCCAAACAGCTTTTCATGCACAAAGGCCTGGAGAACACTACGATGAACGATATTGCCACCGCCTCCGACAAGGGGCGCCGGACTGTCTATACCTCTTTCAGAAACAAAAAGGAAATCTACAACGCCGTAATCGAGAGTGAAGCCGAGAAGATGACCTCGCAGCTCAAGTCG
>JAIDBM010000292.1 GCA_029056365.1 Muribaculaceae bacterium
GATTTATGACGATCAGGACCGGGAATTGATTAACTTCGGAAAATACAAAGGACGTATCGCAGAGGAAGTCCTGCGGCAGGACCCCGGATATTTCGCCTGGATTATGAAAGGCGACTTTACAAAAAACACAAAAGATTGCTTCACCCGCATACGAAAACGTATCAATGAGCGCTCTGAAAGGTAAACATATAATACTGGGCATCACCGGCGGAATCGCCGCATATAAATCTGCGGCTCTTCTGCGTCTGTTCGTTAAAGCAGGTGCGGAGGTTCAGGTGGTGATCACGCCTAACGGCAAAGAATTTATAACCCCTGTCACACTGTCGGCCCTTAGCGGAAAGCCGGTAGTGTCGGAGTTCTTTTCCGCCAACACAGGAGAATGGCATTCGCATGTCGACCTCGGATTATGGGCCGATGCTATGGTGATAGCGCCGGCTACAGCATCTTCTATTGGAAAAATGGCCAACGGAATTGCCGACAACATGCTCATTACAACATATTTGTCGGCGAAGTGCCCGGTTTTCATCGCTCCGGCCATGGACCTTGACATGATGGCGCATCCGAGCACGCAGCGGAATATCGAATTGCTGCGCAGCTACGGAAACCACATCATAGAACCTGCCGAAGGTGAGCTTGCCAGCCATCTTGTGGGAAAAGGTCGAATGGAGGAGCCGGAAAACATCCTTGCTTTTATAGAAAATTTTTTCTCAGAGGAAAAACCGCTTGAAGGCCTTAAGGCTCTTGTGACCGCCGGGCCTACATACGAGCGCATCGATCCGGTTCGCTTTATCGGAAATTTCTCCACCGGTAAAATGGGATATGCGATTGCCGAGGCCCTGTCGCGAAAGGGCGCGGAAGTAGTATTGGTAAGCGGACCGACAGCTCTTCCCGAACCGGTCGGAGTACGGACAATTCGCGTGGAATCGGCATGTCAGATGCTTGATGTCAGCCGGAAGGAATTCGACTCTTGCGACATAGCGGTGTGGACGGCGGCAGTGGCCGACTATGCTCCGGCACATCCATGCAACAGTAAAATCAAGCGGCAGAAAGCAGCCATTGAATCGATCGAGCTTGTGATGAATCCGGATATAGCCGCGACCTTGGGTCAGGTGCGCAGCAGCACTCAGACATTGGTAGGATTCGCTCTTGAAACAGATCACGGACCTGAGAACGCCACTAAGAAACTCCGTTCAAAGAATCTCGATATTGTGGTATTGAATTCTCTGGAAGATTCCGGAGCCGGATTCGGAACCGATACAAACAAAATCACAATTTTCGACAGATGCGGCAGCTCGGAATCATTCCCGCTTAAATCAAAGGCTGAAGTAGCCGAAGATATTGTCGATTATATAATCAAATTCAGAAACAGCAAGTGAAATTCCATCTCCTCATAAAACAGCTGGCCATGTGTGGCGCGTTACTATGCGCTACACCGGCTTTGGCCCAGGAATTGAACTGCACCGTCGAGGTAAATTCAAGTCAGGTCTCCGGTACAAATAAATCCGTGTTCGAGACATTGCAGAGTGCCATGAACGACTATATGAATACCACCGTGTTCACGAATGCCCAGTTCTCGGCAAATGAAAAAATCGACTGTCGGCTTTTCTTCACAATCAAGGAAGTCGACAACGACAAACTCATCGGCGACCTTCAGGTGCAGAGTACCCGTCCGGTATATAATACGAACTACACTACCCCTCTGATTAATTTCAAGGACAGTAAAATTGAATTCGAATATCAGGAAGGAGAGCCTTTGATTTTCAATCTTCAGAATATGGAAAGCCAGCTGACGGCAATTCTGAATTTCTATGCTTATCTTATTCTGGCAGTGGATTTCGACAGCTTCTCGCCAAAAGGCGGAGAACCTTATTTCGACAGATTGAAGATTATCGTACAGCAGGCTCAGTCATCCGGTGAAAGCGGCTGGAAGGCTTTCGAAGATACCAAGAACCGCTCGGCGGTGTTGAGTTCGTTCACCGATGCCGCTACATCGGGCATACGCGACCTTATGTATGAATACCACCGCAAGGGCCTGGACGAGATGAGTATTTCTCCCGACAAAGGACGAGGTGTGATAACGCAATCGCTCGGCAACATCTCAAAAATATACAACGTGGCTCCTATGTCCGTAGCCTTGTCGATGTTCAAGGATGCGAAACTCGATGAGCTTGTCAACATATATTCCAAAGCTCCGCAAGACGAACGACAGAAAGTATATGACCTGCTTCAGCCGGTGTATCCTACAGAAAACTCCCGACTGGAGAAAATCCGAAAAGGAAGCGAACAATGATCCAGACACTACATATCAGCAATTATGCCCTGATTTCCTGCCTCGACATAACATTTCATCCGGGATTCAACATAATAACAGGTGAAACAGGTGCCGGTAAATCAATAATTCTGGGAGCCCTCGGCCTTTTGCTTGGAGGCCGGGCCGATATGAAAGCCGTACGCGACCCTCAGAAAAAATCGGTGATTGAAGCCATTTTCAGCATTGATGGCTTTGACAACCTGCGAGCCATGCTTGCCGATAACGACATCGACGGTGCCGATGATTCCCAATGCATTCTAAGGCGCGAACTCACCACCGGCGGACGCTCGCGTGCTTTCATAAACGACACTCCGGTTAATCTCACTCTGCTGCGCGATGCCGCCATGCAGCTGATTGACATACACTCGCAGCATCAGAATCTCCTCATTGCCGACAGGGCATACCAGCTTGCCATTATCGACTCCATAGCTTCGAACGCCGATTTGCGCAGACGCTACAAGATCGCTTTCGACAAATACCGCTCGGCATTGAAGGATTTTTCCCAGACACGCGACATGCTTAACGGAAACAAAGAAGCTACCCAGCTGTGGAAATTCCAGTTCGAACAACTGCAGCAGGCCCGGCTTATTCCCGGCGAGCAAGCCGATTTGGAAGCCGAGCGCGAGACTCTTACCAACGTGGGCGATATAAAAGAAAACATCGTCGAGGCCCTTGATTCGTTGTCATACTCTAACGATAATGTACTCAGCGCCCTGTCTTATGCCGTTTCACGCTGTCGGGCGGCCGCACGGCACATAGCCGACGGCGACTCTCTGGTTGAACGACTCGAATCGGCAAGAATCGAAATCCAGGATATAACCGAAACTCTCGAAGAGAATAATTCATCACTTCACGCCGATCCCGACCGTCTGACCGATGTAGAAGAACGGCTCAACCATATTTACTCGTTGCAGGGCAGCTACCGTTGTGATTCCGTGGAGCAGCTTATTGCTCTGCGTGACGACCTTGAGGCGCGTCTCGAAACCATCGACAACAGCGATGAAGTGCTTCATGAACTTGAAGCCAAAGCGCGGAGGGCAAAAAAAGAAGCAATGATTATAGCGCAGGAATTGTCGAATTCACGCCGGAGCCATGCCGCTATATTTGCAGCCAGCCTCAAAGAGCGGGCCACTCCTATGGGCATGCAGAATCTGCGATGTGAAATCAGCATGAGTACGGGCAAGCTGACTCCGGACGGTATTGATATTGTGGAGTTTCTGTTCGCATTCAACAAAAATCAGACATTACGCCCTGTAGGGGGAACTGCTTCCGGCGGTGAGATAAGCCGCCTGATGCTTTCCATAAAGTCGATCACTGCCGAAAGCATGCATCTGCCTACAATCATTTTCGATGAAGTCGACACCGGTGTTTCCGGTGAAGTCGCCACACGTATGGCCGATATGATGAAAAACATCTCACGGAACATACAGGTGATAACAATCACGCATCTGCCCGCTGTCGCAGCCCGGGGTGATGTCCAGTTCAAAGTATTCAAACAAGACGATGACGACTCTACATTTACCCAAATCAGTCAGCTCGACGACCAGCAGCGTATCGATGAAATCGCGG
>JAIDBM010000293.1 GCA_029056365.1 Muribaculaceae bacterium
TGTAATCGTTTCAATGTTCTCAGTTTTTGTCGCTCTCAGGTCGTTCCCGAAAGCGAGTGCAAAGTTACGCGGTTTTTTTTTACCCACCAAATATTTTCACAACTATTTTGTGTTAAATAGTGTTTAACAGTCGTACATCTCATTGATACACTGCGCGTTGCAAAAGGTTCAATTTTATGCTGAAAAACATGTTTTTTTGAACCTATTGTATCGGCAGGTTTCGGACACGCATAAGAGCCTGCCCGTAATATTCACCGGGCATCATGTCGCGGAAGGCCATGGAGAGCATGGCGAACATGTTTACATGGCGGGGGACATTGTGTATCATCAGCGAAATTTTCACAGGCACTCCCGACGGAAGGGCCGGCGCACCCCACAGGCGCTCCTCTCCTTTCATAACAGTCATGCCGCCTCCCTTCATTTCATAGGAGTCGCCATTGAGATCCCAGGCGGTGGTGACATAGTCGTCGTAGCCGCCACATGGTTCTTTGTCGACAAAATTGCACTTCATGGCCTTTGACCCCATGTTGACAAACACGATGTCGACGAATACATTCTTACCCACGCGCCGTGCCGGCGACACCGAGACCGTGAGATTGGGCACATCGTTTTCCACTATTATGGCCGGAACCGCGACAGGAGCCGGCTGCTGAGCCACGGGTTGCTGATATACGGGCTGCTGATACGCCGGCTGAGTCTGGGCCGACGCCGTATATGCCGAAGCCGAATTAGATACTGCCGCGCTTGCCACAGAAGTAAGCGTACGCAAGGCGGTGCCAACGGGGTTGAATACAAAATCGGACAGCAGAGTGCCGTTTACAATCGGACACTGGCGGCGTTCTGTGATGTCGTAGGTCGACTTCACCACGCGGCTCATCATGTCGGAGAAGCCACGGCCACGGTCGG
This sequence comes from Muribaculaceae bacterium, assembly GCA_029056365.1. Taxonomy (GTDB): domain Bacteria; phylum Bacteroidota; class Bacteroidia; order Bacteroidales; family Muribaculaceae; genus CAG-873. Next base: position 907 of record JAIDBM010000293.1, read on the forward strand.
AAAGCGCATTTACGAACGCAGTTGTAAACGGACTGTTGTCGGAGTCGCCGTCGAGCGCCACCTGGCCGCTGCGGGTGGAACAGATCACGGCGGTGCCGGGATTACCTTCCATAGTGGTGAGTCCGGCGGCAGCCGAGCGGGTCCAGGATGTCTTCACATCGCGGCAGGCATCGAGGCACACAATGCGGGTTTCAACGCCTGAGTTTTCAATACGTTCGAGCACATCGTAGGCATCGAGACAGCGGGTAAGCTCCGACTTGAACTCGAGGTTTGCGGTAACGGGTATGAGGTAGTTGCGTCCGTCTTCCTGCAGGCCGTGGCCCGAGTAGTAGAACATGGCCACATCGTATGAGCCAGCCTTTGCCGCAAAGGTGTTGAGCGCCGAAATCATATCGTTATAGTCGCAGTCGTATGCCTCATAGACATCGAAACCCAACTTTCCGAGCGATTCGGCAAG
>JAIDBM010000294.1 GCA_029056365.1 Muribaculaceae bacterium
GTTCTTTGACATATACGTTCTCAGGGCTCCAGTTGTCGGCTGTCATCTTGAGGTCGCTGCCGTTGCTCAGATGCATTGTTACAGCGGGCAGAGCCGGTGAGCCGATGTTGTAGATGTTGCTCGAGGGCGCAGTGGGGTAGAATCCCATGCAGTTGAAGATATACCAAGCCGACATCTGGCCGCAGTCGTCGTTGCCGCTGAGTGCATCGGGCGTGTTGCCATAGAAGCGGTCGACGATTTCGCGCACGCGCTTCTGGCATTTCCAAGGCTGGCCGATGTAGTTGTAGAGATATGCTACCTGATGACAGGGCTCGTTGCCGTGCCAGTATGCGCCTATACGGCCCTGAATATCGTGCGCTCCGGGAATATCTTCGGGCAGGTCGAACATAAAGAGTGAGTCGAGCCGCTGGGCATAGCGCTTACGACCGATCTCGTTGATGTGGCCCTGAACATCGTGGGGCACATACCAGGTGTATTGCACGGTAAAGCCTTCGGTAATGTCGCCCCAGCCGTTGACTGAGCCGGGTCCTTCGTAGGCTATGGGCGAGAAGGGAGTGCGCCACTGGCCGTTGCTGTCGCGTCCGCGCATGTATCCTGTACCTTTGTCGATAATGGTCTGGTAGCCGAGCGAGCGGTTGAGGAAGCGGCGGTATTCGTCGTCCTTGCCGAGTTTTTTGGCTGCCATGGCTATGCAGTAGTCATCGAAAGCATACTCGAGTGTTTTCGACACAGATTCCTTTTCCTTGTCGAAGGGTACATAGCCGTTGGCGATGTAGTCGGGCACACAATCATAGTTGGGGTTGCAGGCCGTTTCAACCATGGCTTTGAAGGCATGCTCGCGGTCGAAACCGGGTACATCCTTCACAATCATATCAGCCAGAACCGATACGGCGTGGTAACCTATCATGCACCAGTTTTCGCCGCCGTAGAACGACCATATCGGCAGCATGTGCTCTACGCTCTGGTCGTAGTGGGCTAGCATGGAGTTGGCGATGTCGGCCTGTACGTCGCGCTGCACAAGATTGAACAGGGGGTGCAGGGCGCGGTAGG
>JAIDBM010000295.1 GCA_029056365.1 Muribaculaceae bacterium
GATACAATGATGGAAATATCAATGCGGGTGTCGCCCAAGCTGAGCGATTATTCCACTGCTCTGGTTCTTAACGAAGGTTTGTGGAACCGTGTACGTCAGGTGTACGATAACCGCGAGAAGTTCAATCTTTCGCCGGAGGAGACATCCTTGCTCCAGAAAACCTACGACTCGTTCGCACTCTCGGGTGCTACTCTGCAGGGCGAGGACCGCGAGAAATTCCGTGCCCTCAATGCCGAGTTATCGGAGCTTACCACTAAATTCGGTCAGAATGTGCTGCGTGAGCTGGGTACATATAAAGTATGGCTCACAGCCGATGACCTTGCCGGACTGCCTCAGAGCAGTATACAGACTGCTGCGGAAGCCGCTGCATCGGAAGGCCGTCCCGGGGAATATCTGTTCACTCTCGACCAGCCGGTGTATATGTCGTTCCTGAAGTATTCGGCTCGCCCCGACCTGCGCGAAAAAATGTATCGACTGTATACATCGCGTAATACCAGCGGGGAATATTCAAATCTTGAAAATGTGAAACGTATCGCCGAGATACGCCGTGAGATAGCCGGCCTGCTCGGCAGCGAGACATACGCGCAGCATTCGCTCAAGCGCACCATGGCTCATTCTCCTGAGGCTGTCTACGATCTGCTCGACCGTCTCCGCGAGGCATATTCGCCGGCTGCGAAGGCTGAAATGGCCGAACTTACCGAGTTTGCCTCAAAGCTCGAAGGCAAGCCGGTGGCGCTCAACCAGTGGGACTACTCGTATTATGCCAACAAGCTTAAGGCTGAAAAATACTCGTTCGATGAGGAAGCACTGCGTCCGTATTTCGAACTGAACAACACCATCAAGGGAGTGTTTGGCCTTGCAACCAAGCTTTACGGCCTGCAGTTCAGCCAGAATAACGACATAGAAGTTTATCATCCCGATGTGAAGGCATTCGATGTAACCGATGCCGACGGCAAGTTCGTAGGAGTTATCTATACCGATTTCTTCCCCCGCGCGTCAAAGCGGCCCGGAGCATGGATGACAAGCTTCAAAGACCAGTATGTCGATGCCGAGGGTGTGGACCAGCGCCCCCATGTTACCATTGTGATGAACTTCACCAAGCCTACTGCCGATACACCGTCGTTGCTTACACCTAACGAGGTGGAGACATTCCTTCATGAGTTCGGTCATGCTTTGCACGGACTTCTGGCCCAGTCGACCTATGCATCGCTCTCCGGCACATCGGTATATCGCGACTTTGTAGAGCTTCCATCGCAGTTTAATGAAAACTATCTTACGGAGCGAGAGTTCCTCGACGGATTTGCCCGTCATTATCAGACCGGCGAAGCCATTCCGCAGGAGCTTGTTGATGCGCTGGTGAGGTCGTCGCGTTATGGTGCCGCATATGCATGTATGCGTCAGCTCAGCCTCGGATATCTCGATATGGCGTGGCATACGGTGAAGGCTCCGGTGGATGATCCGATGGCGTTTGAGAACGCTGCAATCGAATCGGTGGCACTTTTCCCTGCAGTTGAAGGTTCGGTGATCTCACCCCAGTTCAGCCATATATTCGCCGGAGGATACGCTGCCGGTTATTACAGCTACAAATGGGCGGAGGTGCTTGATGCCGATGCATTCGCTAAATTCAAGGAAAATGGCATTTTCGACCGCAAGACTGCCGATGAGTTCCGCACCAATGTGCTCATGCGTGGCGGCACTGAGAATCCGGCCGAACTTTACCGCCGTTTCCGCGGACAAGACCCCACCATCGATGCCCTGCTCATTCGTGATGGCATTAAGCCGGCTCCCGATGTGAAGGTTAAAAACGATGTCAAGGGCTGATTGGCCTATAGAATATATTAT
>JAIDBM010000296.1 GCA_029056365.1 Muribaculaceae bacterium
ATTTTATCGGTCAAGGCTCCTTTCAGCAAGGCTTTGATATGGGTTGAGTCAATAACGCTTTCTCTCATCGCGGTCAGATATTCATTCTTGTCAATCCGGCTCCAGTCAACGCAGCGTTTAAGCGAGCGACGGAGCATCAGGTCAAGCCAGATGCGAGTGCTACGCCCGTTCCCTTCCATAAACGGATGCACGACGTTCATCTCTACATACTTGTCGGCGATTTCGTCTACCGTCGTTTCCGGCATACGTTCAATGGTCGGTAATATAGTCGGGAAATGTAGACAGTTGGCAAAAGTAAAACCACCCTTTGATATGTTCTTAGTTCTTATTTGTCCGGCAAACTCATAGAGACCGCCGAAGAGGTAGGCATGAATCTGTTGCAGGCATTTCACGCTGCCCGGCTCCAGAGAGTTCAGCAAACCGCTTTCAAACAGAGTATACGCCTTCTTGCGACTCTGTCCGTCGATAGTATTGTCACTGTACGTAAACCAGTCAAGAAACTTGCTCGCACGATTGTTGGGAAAATGCTTGGCGAGAAGAATAACCCCCTCGCTGTTGAGCACATCGGCCTTGCGCTGCTTGCCATCCGGGGCCTCGAATTTGAACCCGTGAGTGGGACTCACGAGTTGAACGCCCTCTTGCCCCAGCTTACGTTTAAGCCAACGCCAATAATTACCGGCTTTTGTATAATCAGGCTCGTCATTGATAGCACGCACCACGTCAGTAGCCGAGAACCACCAACAGTTGTTCTCGTCATCCCATACCGCCCTAACCTCGCGGTCATTGAAAAACCGTATCGACTTTTTGCTCATATTCTTTATTAGATGGTACTATCCGATCGTTATTTGGATTGTAGGGACATCGTTAAAATCGGATGAACCGGTGTAATTACACATTTCCATCCATTTTTAAGTAGTGCTTTTAATACTTGTTTAACCACAAAGTTAGCGATTTAATCTGAGAAACAAGGAATCTGATGATTTGTTAATTTATCGGTGCCGATAAATTTATTCAATCTGTCAATACAACGTTTCTTTTGGTCAATGTTCGGATGAACATACAGATTAAGTGTTGTGGCCACATTGGAGTGACCGAGTATCACACTGACTGTCTTATAGTCGCATTGGCTTTCAATGCACCGGGTAGCGAATGTGTGACGCAGTCCATGAAAGACTATTTGAGGAATATTGAGCCGTCGAAGCAGACGACTGAATGTCTCGCGATAGGTGCGTGGCTCTTTAGGCTTGAAGCCGTCACCCACAACATAATCACCGCCTGATTGCTGACGTTTAACGGTGCGTAAAGCGTTGAAGAGTAAGGACGATATGGGTATCTCGCGGTTGCTGCTTTTGGTCTTGGGGGAGGATGAGTAATGTTCGGTATGCTTTGTGTTGCAGTTGTATATACGGCTTACAGTGTTGGTTACAGTTATAACGCGCCTCTGCATATCCACATTATGCCACTGCAGGGCACATACCTCACCGATACGGAGTCCGCAACAGAGAGCTATCATTATGCCGATGTTTTGTGTCGTTGGATTCGCAGACAACTCGCCAAGGAGTTTTCGATGTTCATGCAATGAAAGCACAGGCAGTTTTCGTGCAGTGGTTTCGGTTGGATAATTGATCTCCCATGACGGCAAATCGAAAATGCCATGTTTGGCACCATACTTGGCTATTGCTTTCATTACTGCCAGGATGTCGTGGACGGATTTACGACTCAGTCCGGAGTTCAGTTTGTCGAGGGCAAACTGCTGGGCTTCGGATTCGGTGATGACTGTAGCATCGCCGAACTTAGGTAGAAGGTGCGTCTTCAGGATAAGCATATAAGCGCAGAAAGTGGAATGTTTTACCATACTGCGCTTTTTCTCTTTCCAAAGGTCAGCGACCTCGTGGAATGTTGTAAGATGTTTTTGCATGTTCAGTGAACTTTAAGTATGTCACTGAATATAACGAATTCAGCGATTGCCCTTAGCTCTGTTGTGATGTTTGCAGAGCATTTGGCAATTCTCTATTGTGGTCGCGCCACCTCTGCTCCAAGCGGTGACGTGGTCGGCGTCCATTTCGTTCTGCTTCCATATTTTCTGCGCGTTTGCATCGTGGCCGATGGCGCAGAATGGGCAGTTTGACTCCCCCTTTTTCTTCGCTGCCTCTGTCTGACGGGCATAAACGGCACGTTTGGTAGCCTCGTCGAAGATGCGGATGTCGAGCAGCTTGGTGTCAGTCTCGCCTCCAAGAAGAAATTCATACACGCCCTTGCGGTTCTTCACAAATGGGTCGGCATAGAGCGTCATGACGCGCTCGCGCATGTGAGCCGGATTGTATGGAGTGCTATGATATTTCTCGTAAAGCTCTCCCCAATGCAAGCCGCGCATTTCATTCTCAACAAGAGGGAACACTGTGCGCACCCAGTCTATGACACTGTTGAAATAGTTGACAAGTTCGGTAATGTCGCCGTTGAAACGGTGGTCTTTCATATAGTCCTCAGTGTGGCCTTGGCTCACCCATTCAAGGGCAGTGGCGAGTATGTCCTGACGGTTTGGCGTGCCGCCCACGTAGGCTTGCCACATCTGCATCTTGGAATTCTGCGTGTTGCTGAACACGGCCTTTGCCGCCGTGACGAACGACCCGGAGTAAACGGCGTTGAGCAGTTCCTGGGTGTTGAGCGGCACTCCGGCAATGTTGATGGTACAAAACCATTCCTTGATTTCACTCTCCGTGCCCTCGCATTCGTAAATTAGAAGGGGGGTTGCAAGAAACTTCTCGCGCTTCTCTTTGGCGATAGAACCGATGCTCTGCGGCAGACCATTCTCATCTTTGATGCCGAGCTTGCCGTTGCAGAAACGACCAAGCGAAGTGATGCGCTGTTGTCCGTCGAGCACTTCGAGCCGACCATCAGCTGTGCGGTTGAAATATATAATGCCCAATGGGTAGCCTTTGAGCACTGAGTCAATAACTGCTACATCACGTTTACCATCAGCGTAGATGTAATTGCGTTGATATTCCGGCTGAATGGTCAGCAAACCTCCCATGCCGAAAAGACCCTTTGCCTCAAGTTCGTTATAGACAAAGCCATCGCAAATGTCGGCTATCGTCCATTCTGTATGTAGTTTTGTTTTCATTGTTTTTCGGGTTGTTATTTAGTTGAAATCTTAGGG
>JAIDBM010000297.1 GCA_029056365.1 Muribaculaceae bacterium
TGTGCCTAAGATACAGGGTAAGGGAGGATGTGCTCTTTATTTTAGTTTAAATGAAAGAGCCGTGCGGACACCCGATGCGCGGCACACAAAGCGACCGGCACCCTGCGACAGGTTCACGAAAATATCTGGTCGAGTTCTTCCGGTCCGGGGTTATGGCAAACGATGCGGCCCTGCGGCGACACCACCAGGCTGCCGTATCCCTTTTCCAGATGGTATGTGCGGTATATGGCCTCCGCCTCCTGTCGGCCCACCCTGTATTGGTCCGAAGGATTGAGGCTGTCGCGACGCACTATTTCATTAAACATTTCAGCTGAGTCGTCGAAGTTTATCCCTACAAAACATGCGTCCGACGGATGGTTGGCATTAAACCAGGCGTTATAGCGGTTACAAGCCTCGCGTGAGGCGGCATCGCTGCTGTCCCAGAATGATATAAGCACATATTTCCCTTTCAGTTCTTCGGCATTGATCGCACTCTGCACATTGCCGAGCTGCACCACGGGAGCCTTTCGGCCTACTGCCGTGTCGGATGGCTGTGTGCCGACTCCGGCCGACGCCACTATAAGTCCCAGCAAAAGAGCGCCGAGCAGTATTGTATGTTTTATCGAATGTATCATGGTTGTATTCTCTTACCTTAAATAACGTTTTTCGGGCGTTTTGTGTTGGAACGCCCCGATTCACGAACGATTTAAACCGTTTTTCAAAACCTTAAACGTTTCTTTTCGTTATATTCTGCAGATACAGCACAACAGAGTGCTGCCGGATAGAATCCGATAGAAATTTAAAACTGAATACTTATGAACACTGCCCCATTACAAGGAGTCAAGGTAATTGACTTCACAGAAGTACAGTCCGGCCCGTCCTGCACACAGATGCTGGCATGGCTCGGCGCCGAAGTCATCAAGATAGAACGGCCAGGAGTTGGCGACGCTACCCGAAAAGAGCTGCAGTTCGATCCCGATGAACCTTCGTATTATTTCCTGCAGCTCAACTCCGACAAGAAATCGCTCGCCCTCGATGCAAAGACTCCCGACGGCAAAGAGATTCTGACGCGACTCATCAAAGAATGCGACATTTTTGTAGAAAACCTGCACCCGGGCGCCATGGACAAACTCGGATTTTCATGGGAAGCCGTCCATGCCCTCAACCCGCGCTGTATATACGGCAACATAAAAGGTTTTCACTTATCATCTAAGTATAAAAAATTAAAAGCATATTAACCAGTGGCCAACGTGAATGACACAGCGGCCT
>JAIDBM010000298.1 GCA_029056365.1 Muribaculaceae bacterium
GCAATCAGTTTCGACTATTATATGTAGCCGATTCCGAAGTCAGGGCTGTAGAACCAGTCGACAGTGCCGGGCGACACCCGCATAAGCCAGGGGCACAGCAGAATGAAGAATAGGTTCAGTCCTATGTTTATGCCTATGTTCACCAGGCGTATGGCCGCGAAGCGCAGCGGTCGTTTTTTGTACCTGAGATAACTGAACGGCAAAGCCAGGAAGGCATCGATGGCCACACACACAGCCATCATCACCACATAGTCGGAGTGTCCGTCGCACTGCATCCAGTGAGTCACGGGCTTCAGGGCGGCAAGAACCAGCATAACGAACAGAGAGCTTGTTACGGCCAGCGATGTCAGGGCGGTGGAATACACCTGCATGGGGTTGTTCCAGCGTTCGTGGTTGGCAAAACGGAAGAAGCCTGTCTCCATTCCGTAGGTGAGTATAATCATGGCCAGGGCCACAACCGAATATACATAGGTTACTACTCCGTATTCGGCAACGGGGAATGTGATTGTGTAGAGCGGCACCAGACACCAGTTGAGAAAGCGTCCGATTATGCTGCTCATACCATATATGGCAGTGTCTTTTGCCAGTGATTTTATGCCGGCCATTATTCGTTGCAGTTGAGATTGAACAGGGAGCCGCTGTCAAGACGGTCTTTACCCAGATGCTTGTAGGCGAGGTCGGTGACTTCGCGTCCGCGGGGTGTACGCTTGATAAAGCCTTCCTTTATCAGGTAAGGTTCATATACATCCTCGATGGTTCCGGGGTCTTCTCCGAGTGCGGTGGCGATAGTGGTCAGACCCACCGGGCCACCGTGGAATTTTGTTATTATTGTGTTGAGTATCTTGTTGTCGATTTCATCGAGACCGTACCGGTCGATATTCAGGGCTTCGAGCGCGTATCGGGCTATTTCAAGGTCGATGGAGCCGTTGCCTTTCACCTGGGCGAAATCGCGCACACGGCGCAGCAGCGCGTTTGCTATACGGGGAGTGCCACGGCTGCGCAGTGCAATCTCGGTGGCGGCCTCGATGCTGCAGCCTACATTGAGAAGCGATGCCGACCGGCTTATTATCCGGCGCAGTATCTCGTGGTCGTAGTACTCCAGGTGACAGCTTATGCCGAAGCGGGCCCGCAGCGGTGATGTGAGCAGGCCGCTGCGCGTGGTGGCGCCGACAAGGGTGAACGGACTCAGAGTCAGCTGTACCGATCTGGCTCCTGGCCCTTTGTCGATCATTATGTCGATGCGGTAGTCTTCCATTGCCGAGTAGAGATATTCCTCCACTACCGGACTCAGGCGGTGTATCTCGTCGATAAACAATACATCGTTCTCTTCCAGCGAGGTGAGTATGCCGGCAAGGTCGCCGGGTTTGTCGAGCACCGGGCCTGATGTGATTTTCATGCCTACTCCCAGTTCGTTGGCGATAATGCCCGAGAGGGTGGTCTTGCCAAGTCCGGGAGGGCCGAAAAGCAGTATGTGGTCGAGTGCCTCACCGCGCATACGGGCCGCACTGACAAATACCTTGAGGTTTTCGATTATCTTTTCCTGACCGTTGAACGATTCGAAGCTGCCCGGTCGGAGGGCCTTCTCGAAATCGCGGTCGGGGTTGTTGTCGCGTATGTTGAAATCTTCTTGCATAGGTGTTGTAGTTGTAGGGCTTACTGCGCGAGAACCTTGTCGATGGCATTTACGATTATTTCCGGACGGATAGCCTCAAGGCAATGATAGTCGCCGCGCATGCACGGAGCGTTGCCGAACACCGAGCAGGGCCTGCATGTCATGGGCAGCTGTATGTAGTCGGCGTCGCTTTGCCGCCAGCCTTTGAAGCCGCAGTAGGGGTGGGTGGCTCCCCATATGGTTATTGTGCGTGTTCCGGCTATGGAGGCCAGATGCATGTTGGCCGAGTCCATGCTGAGCATTACATCGAGATGATTCATCAGGGCCAGTTCGGCTGCGAATCCGAATCGTTTGCCGGCCAGCGACATCACTCCCGGATAGCGCTCGGCCCAGCTGTTCAGAATCGTGGCCTCGCCATCGCCTCCTCCGAACAGGAATATGCGTATTGATTTGTGATTCTCGCTGATGGCACGCACGGCCTGCTCCATTTTCGACGGCGGATAAATCTTTCCTTTGTGTGCGGCGAAGGGCGCTATGCCTATCCATCGTTCGCCGGCAGTGCGTGGCGGGCAGATGACGGCATAGTCGGTTGCCGGAGCTTTGCCATGGCCGTTGTAGAGTCCGCTGAACCGGTCTTCCACCGGAAGCCCCAGCCGGTAGAATACTTCGCGGTATCTTGCGCGGCTCGACAGTAGCGGCAGCATCACCTTGTTGCGGCTGCGGGTGAGAGCCTTGCGTCCCGACCGGCCTTTGTTTATCCGGCTTACGCGTATACCGTTCAGGCGGCAGTACATTTCCATCACACGGGTGCGGAGCACATCGTGCAGATCGGCGAATGCATCGGGAGAATATTCCTTTCGCAGTTCTTTAATCAGCCGGAGTATGCCGGTGGGGCCGGTATAGTCGTTTTTCACATCTGCGCCGGTTACAATCAGATTGTCGGGCTTGTTCACGAATATCGGCACCATCGACGGGCGTGTCACGAATATAAAGCGTACATCGGGGTAACAGCGTGCCACGCTGTATAGCACCGGTACGGCCAGTGCCACATCGCCCAGGGCCGAGAAGCGTGCCACAAGCACGTTGATAAGGCCCAGAGTATTGGAACAGTCGTTATTTTTTTGCATAGAGCACCGGATTTGTATCGGTGTCGTTATACATTTTCATCTGGCGGTATACTTTCATATATTTGCGCCCGGCAGCCATGTCGTCGAGCAGCTGGTCGATGGCGGTGATGAGGTCGGAGCGTTGCTCGGTGAGTACCGCGAGTTTGGCCGCGCAGCGACGGCGATGGTCTTCGCCGGCATCGGCACGTGTCGCCTCGGCCTGCATGTGGTATATTTTCAGCGCCAGAATGCTTAGCCTGTCGAGGGCCCATGCGGGCGACTCGGTGTTGATTGTCGCCTCGGGCAACACTGTCACGCGGGCGAATTTATTCCGGAAGTATGTGTCGAATTCCTCCACCATGTCGGTGCGGTCCTGATTCGATTTGTCGATGCGGCGTTTGAGCGCCAGAGCTTCTACAGGGTCGATTGCCGGATCGCGGATTATGTCTTCAAGATGCCATTGCACTGCATCGATGTGGTTTTTTGCATACAGGGTATGCTCGAATGTGTCGTTGCTGAACGGGTTGGCCGAGGGCGCGTCCACGTTGTCGGCTATATGGTAGTCGGATGTCGAGCGCTCGAATATATCGTAATAGTCCTGTGCGGTCATAATGCGGAATATCTTGGTTTGAAAACACAAACTTACGAATTTTTTTTGAAAGCGAAAAGGAATGGGTATAAAAAATTAGGAGCCTGCTGAGGCAGACTCCTAAAGCGCTTCAAGATGGACTCGAACCAACGACCCTCTGATTAACAGTCAGATGCTCTAACCGACTGAGCTATTGAAGC
>JAIDBM010000299.1 GCA_029056365.1 Muribaculaceae bacterium
ACTATGTATAGTTTGCCGCTCATGCCTGGAAATGACGGCGAATAATGGTAAGAAAATCTTCTACAGCCTCGTTTTTCGGATCCCAGCACAAATCGCGCAGCAGATAGTCGCGGGCTTCGTCGAACGATTCCATTGTCGACACCAGCGAGACAGTGTTGCCGAAATCAGAGTCGCTGCCTCCGAAGAGTTCGCGGCGGAAGCGGTATTTGTCGTTCAGAGTGAATGCCTTGCCGAGGTCGGCCGACTGTCTGGCGGAAAGCATCTCATCGAGTTTGACGGTGTGGTTCGCCGCCGTGGCGTGTTGTGTGGCATTGCTGTAGCTGTAGCCTGTGGACTCCGTGTATTTTTCGCTGGCGGTGTTGTGTGGTGTTTCGGTGTTTGAGTTCGGTGCATCGGCGGTGGTACACGGGGCGAACGACACGTTGTCGGGTAAAGCCGACGGCTCAGTTTTTGTGCCGGTGGCGAGCAGGTTTGTAATGCCTTGCGAGAGGGTTTTGAATTTTTCGGCGAGCAGTTCTCTGGCTTCATTGCTGTCGTGTTGCTCGATTACGCGTAGAATGCCTTCTATTTCGATATTGAGTCTGTAGAGGGTGCTTATATTGTCCATACCGGTAAATTGTAGGATTGGAAGGTGGGATTTGTTGTTTATCTGAAATTGTCAAGCAGCATTTTTTCCACGGTCGAGCGTACCGAAGCGCGTTCGCAGAAAAAACCGTTTATCATGAATACTATCACATGTGTGGGTTTGCCGTCGGCATCGAGTTTGTATCCGGCGTAGCATTGTACGGAACTCACACTGCCGGTTTTCAGTGCCAGCTGTCCTTTGAGCGAGGTTTTGGCCAGAAATGTTTTCACGGTGCCTTCGAGTCCGGCCTTGGGAAAGAAGCTGACGTATGTGTCGGCGTTGGGTCCTTTTGCCATATATTCGAGAATTCCGGCCATGAACCGTGGCGAGACACGGTTGGCGCGTGTGAGTCCGCTGCCGTCGTTGATTATAGTGTAGCGCGAGTTTATGCCGTTGGCGTTCCAGAGGTCTTTTTCTTTTTTTATTGCGGCATTCCGCGACGAATGCGGTGCCAGTGCTCTCAGTATTCCTTCGGCGAAAAGATTATCAGACCGCACCATGAGCGACCGCATTACTGTTGCGGCATCAGGCGATTTCCAGTCGAGTATCGTGGTGGCGGATTCAGAGTCGCTGGCGTCTGTTTTTCGGCCGGATACTTTGATTCCCGCATCCTCGAGGGTTTCTTTGAGTTCGGCCTTCAGAACAGCGGCCGGGTCGGGCATTGTGGTGCTGACGTTCATCTTCCGGTTTGTGATGTCGGTCCGTTTCACAATCAGCCGGTTCGAGTATATGCCTCGTATGAGTTCATTGCCGTCGGTGCTTTTCTGCAGCACCACGTCGAGATCCGGCACATATGGTTTGGTGACTCCGGTAAGCGGAAAAAGGGAGAAGGTGTTGTCGCGCCAGTTCAGTCCGAACAGTCCGGCGCCATATGGATATGCCACATCCTCGATTTCCCACTGTGCTATGGGGCCGGAGTCTTTAAGCGATTCGTTGATTATTATGTCGCCGTCGATGCGGCTTATGCCGAGTTTGTTCAGTTTGCGTGCGATGGCGCTGCAGAACCCGAGGTTTGATTTGAACTGGCTGCTTTCGAGTGTAGGGTCGGCCGAGGCATCGATAAGCAGGTCGCCTTTCAGTATGCCTCCGGTGATGTTGCCTCTTGTGGACACTGTGGTTGAGAAGCGGAAGTCCGGGCCAAGTTCGGTCAATGCTGTGGCGGTTGTCACGCATTTGAGTATGCTCGCCGGAGTGAGAGCCATCTGCGAGTTGTGGTCGACAAGCACCTTGTTGTGCTGAATATCCTTTATATATATTCCTACGGATGTCGATTCCTCGCCATCGATGCCAAGTATGTTTCGGGCGTTTGCAGCTGTAGTGACGAACGCCAGCAGCAGTATTGCGCTTAGATTGAATAGTGTTCTGGTCATATTTCGCTTCGTGTGGTGAAAAAAGAAACCGCAGCCACGGAGGCCGCGGTTTCAACACGCGAAATTATAAAAATTTATTATCACCTACAAACCAAAGTAGAAAAAGATTGCCGGCGCGGTGATTATTTCATATAATCGAGAATCTTCTCACGCAGTCGCTGGTCGAGCATTGGTTGCAGCTCATCGATTTGGAGCCGGTTCCTGCAATGTGATGGTAAAGATAGAAAAAAAACGAGAAGCCGCAGAAAGAAAATAAAAAAAAATGGAAAAAAGGTTTTTTTTATCAGTTTCGTTGCGCGAATTCCAGACATTATTATTAACTTTGTTGCACGGAACGCTCTTATAGCACATACCATAAAAACTTATTAAGAATACTACATATTACAACATGAAACCTTACGTATTAGGAATTGACATCGGTGGCACAAACACCGTGTTCGGTCTGGTCGATGCCCGTGGAGTGGTTATAGCCAGTGCAAGTATCAAAACCCAGAAGCATGCGAAAATCGATGACTATATAGATGAACTGTATCATGAGGCCACACGCCTGATTGAGGCAAACGATGCCCACGATAAAGTTCATGGCATAGGCATTGGCGCTCCCAATGCCAACTATTTCACCGGAGTGATTGAAGATGGAGTAAACCTTCCCTGGCCCACTCCCATACCTCTGGCAAAGCTTGTGAGCGATAAATTCGGTATACCTGTAGCCATAACCAACGATGCCAATGCTGCCGCTATCGGCGAAATGACTTACGGCGCGGCACGTGGTCTGAAAGACTTCATAATGATTACCCTCGGCACCGGTGTCGGATCGGGAATCGTTATCAACGGTCAGCTCGTATACGGTCATGACGGATTTGCCGGCGAGCTTGGCCATATGATTGTAAAGCGCAACAACGGACGTCTGTGCGGCTGTGGCCGTACCGGCTGTCTCGAAGCCTACTGCTCGGCTACAGGCGTGGCCCGTACCGCACGCGAATTCCTTGAAATACGTACCGAACCGTCACTGCTGCGTAATCTTCCCGTCGACCAGATAACATCCAAAGACGTATATGATGCCGCCATGCAGGGCGACAAGCTTGCAAAAGACATATTCGAATTCACCGGAACAATTCTTGGCGAATCGTTTGCCGACATGATGGTATTCTCATCGCCATCGGCATTTATTCTGTTCGGTGGTCTGGCACGTTCCGGCGAGTTGCTCCTGAAGCCGCTTCGCAATGCAATGGAAAAGAACATGATGAAATGCTTCCAGGGCAAAGCCAAAGTGTTGCTGAGCGAACTTAAGGAAGCGGATGCCGCCATACTCGGAGCCAGTGCGCTTGGCTGGGAGGCAAAACCTGCCGCCTCTCCCGCCGTGCCATCGGCTATCCCCGCCACTCCGTTGCCCCAGTAATAAGACCCCGTTCCCCAATATTTGTTAGTACAACCATCCGCGATAGCAGGTACACGCTAAAAAAGATAGCCGTCCGGATTTGGGCGGCTATTTTTGTGAGGGTCTCCAGCGGT
>JAIDBM010000003.1 GCA_029056365.1 Muribaculaceae bacterium
CGTATGCTGTGGGCGACATTTATCTGGCAAAGGTCAAAAAACTTATGCCGGGCCTTAATGCCGCCTTTGTAAACGTGGGCTACGAAAAGGATGCTTTCCTGCATTATCTGGATTTGGGATCGCACTTTGCTTCTTACTCGGATTTCGTCGGCCGACTTCTCGACGACAAAAAGAACCTGCCGTCGGTCAAAAACATGAAACTTTTGCCCGACATCGACAAACACGGTACTGTCTCTGACCTGCTTCAGTCGGGCCGCGAGCTCCTGGTGCAGATTGTCAAGGAACCGATTTCATCAAAAGGTCCGCGCCTTACCACGGAAATAACTTTTACCGGGCGTTTTCTGGTGCTGATTCCTTTCAGCGACAAAATTTCGATTTCTCAGAAAATCAAGTCCACCGAGGAGAAACTGCGTTTACGTAAACTCATCGAGAGCATCAAGCCGAAGAACTTCGGTGTAATTGTGCGTACATCGGCGGAAGGAAAACGCGTGGCCGAACTCAATCACGAACTCAAAACTCTGGTACAATGCTGGGACGAGGCTGTCGCCAAGGCCCAGACCGCCACTGCGCCGTCACTCATATTCGAAGAAGAAAGCCGTATCGTAGGCATGCTGCGGGATGTTTTCTCTCCTTCGTTCGAGAGCATTTATGTAAACGACCAGGCTACATTCTCTCAGATTCAGAAATATGTGGCTTTGATTGCTCCGGAACGGGCCGACATCGTGAAGCTTTACTCAAAGCCGGAGCCGATTTTCGACCACTTCTCGATAACTCGTCAGATTAAATCGAGTTTCGGCAAGACTGTCTCGTTTAAGTCGGGCGCATATATTATAATTGAGCATACCGAGGCATTGCACGTTATTGACGTGAACTCGGGAAACAGGTCCAAGGCTACTAACGATCAGGAAACCAATGCTCTGGAAGTGAATCTGCGTGCAGCCGATGAAATCGCGCGTCAGCTGAGGCTGCGCGATATGGGCGGTATAATCGTAATAGACTTCATCGACATGAACAAGAGCGAGCATCGACAGCAGCTTTATGAGCACATGCGTGAAGTCATGGCCAACGACCGTGCACGGCATAATATATTGCCGTTGAGTAAATTCGGCCTGATGCAGATTACACGCCAGCGTGTAAGGCCGGCGCTCGACATCACAACCACCGAGACTTGTCCGTCGTGTTTCGGCAAGGGTGAGGTGCAGCCATCGCTGCTGTTCACCGACACTCTTCGTGAAAAACTCGACTATGTGGTAAACTCACTGGGCCTTAAAGGTTTTATAATGTATGTACATCCGTTTGTGGATGCGTATATAAAGAAAGGTCTGATTTTCTCCATGTATCGCAAATGGAGAACACAGCTCGGACGCTGTTTCAAGATTATTCCCGATCAGTCGCTCGCATATCTCCAGTATCGTGTGGTAGACAGCAACGGCACGGAGCTTGACCTGCGCGAAGACAAGGATACAAATTCATCCTCTACCGACAAGAAGAACAAAGCCAAAAAACGTCTTGACGGCAGCGAGAACATAGCGGATGTATCCGACGACAGCACAGCGGCCAAAAGCCAGAAACAGAAAGCCAAGTCAAAAACTAAGTCCAAGGCGGCAAAGCCGCGTCAGGACATGGCCGATGGAAATACGACTCAGAACGATGCCTCCGGCGAGGTAGCGGACAGCAGTGCTGAAAACTCCGGCAGTGATACTGCCGTAAGCGTACCGTCGGAAAAGAAACCGCAGCCAAAAAACAGAAAAACTTCACGGCCAAAAGCCGAAAAGGAAGCAACCGGCGAAAGCGAGGACAACACGAAAACGGCCGAGGCCAGGGATACTCGTAGGAAACCCGCGAATAAAGCCAATAAAAAGGTTTCGGACGCCGATGATTCTGCCGACGGCGGCACTCTGGTTCAGACAGAGGCTGTTCCTGCAGAGGTTCTTCAGACAGAATCTGTTCCTGCAGAGATTCTTCAGAAAGAATCTGTTCAGTCAGAAGATGCAGCAGTTCAGGAGAGCGCTAAAGCCGATGCGACCCGGCATAAGCCTGTCCGACAGCAGCAACGGCGCCGGACCGCTCCGAAAGTCAAAACCGCCGAAATCGCCGATACAGCTGAAAAAGTAACAGAACTGCCGGATGTACCGGTAGTCAGGGCCGACCATCTGCTTGCAGCCGTCGGCCGGCAAGAAGCAAATCCAGATACGGCGCAGGAATGACAACAATCATCCGGCGCACCCACTTATCCGATAACGGCTCCGTCCGGCCGTAATACGACCGGACGGAGTTTAGAGTCGGCTCTTAAATCCAAAAATATACCAGATATGAACGATATGCCTGAAAACTATGTGATTACAGTCGGACGCTCGTTCG
This sequence comes from Muribaculaceae bacterium, assembly GCA_029056365.1. Lineage (GTDB taxonomy): Bacteria > Bacteroidota > Bacteroidia > Bacteroidales > Muribaculaceae > CAG-873. The sequence goes on from JAIDBM010000003.1 coordinate 2,362, forward strand.
GGAGCGGCGGCCATGCCCTGGCCGAGGCTCTCGCACGATATTTCGGCATTGCTTTCTATGACAAGGAACTTCTGAGCAGCGCCGCCGAGAAAGCGGGCTTGAGTCAGGATTACTTCGAGCAGAACGATGAGAGGGAACCGCGTTATCTCTCCGGCATTTTCGCTTTCAACATGGGATTCAATCCCATGCACTGGTATAGCGGTACTTCATCGATAAGCGGAGACAACATTTACAAGGCCCAGTGCGATTTCATTCGTGAGACCGCATCAAAAGGGCCTTGCGTGATAGTAGGCCGGACAGCCGACTATGTGCTGCGCGACATGCCGAATGTGGTGAACATCTTTGTTCATGCTCCGTGTGAGGAATGCGCCCGCCGGATAATGCAGCGCAGCAAAGAACCTCTCACCAGCCAGCAGGCAATGACTCTGGCTCAGAAAACAAATAAGCTCAGAGCTAATTTCTACAACTTTTATTCCGACAAAAAATGGGGGCGTGCCGACAGTTATCATCTCTGTGTCGACTCGTCGAGCATGCCTTTCGATGAACTTGTGGAATTCGTTGCCCGCTTCGTAAGAAGCAGACTCGGAATCCAATGACTTTTTATCTGATAACCACGAATATAATTTTTCGACAATGACAGAAGACGACATCAAGGCACTGCGTCAGGACCCCGATGGACTGATTTCATATGAATATCTGGCCAACAATATCGACAGCATAACCGCCGATGAGCTTGACTCACTTACCGAAAACATGATAAACGTGGATAAGAACGGCCAGTTTCTCGCTTCGGCCGCTCGTTATCTCCAGGCAATTGATCCGGAGCGTTTCGCCCAGGCCATACGCTCTCTTGCTGCCGCCACAATCGACAAAGACCGTGAGCACCGCTATCTGCCCGATCTGATGATTTCGCTTTATGGCGAGGATTATATGCATAAGGCCCCGCAACTGGTTCTTACCGATAATAATTTCCGTAGAATCTTCAAGAGGCTTTATCCGAAATCAGATTCGCTCTGATTTTTCTATGCGACAGAATCAAAATCTATTATATAAAATGTTCAGACATCTTCTCTGCGCTGCGGCACTCATGCTGTGTCTTGGCGCATGCGGAAACAAGACCGGCGAAAAAATCGACGGTTCCGCCGACTCAACAAAAAACGAAACAGAAATGCAAGACCCCAAGAGACTTCCTGCTAAAGACGACGCCAAAGTGTTGATACACACTTCGGAAGGTGACATCACTGTACTCCTTTATGGCGATACGCCCCGTCATCGCGACAATTTTCTCAAGCTTGTAGAGGAAAACTTCTACGACAGCACTCTCTTCCACAGGGTGATAAACGAATTCATGGTACAGGCCGGCGACCCGGATTCCAAGACAGCCCGTCCGGGGCAGCAGCTCGGCGCCGGTGACCTCGGATATACGATTCCAGCTGAATTCTATTATCCGCATCATTTTCATAAGCGCGGCGCTCTGTCGGCCGCACGTCAGGGCGACCAGGTGAATCCCGCCAAGGCCTCCAGCGCATCGCAGTTCTATATCGTGACAGGCAAGAAGTACTCTTCGGCCGAACTTGCCAATATGAGCGCACAGATGAAGGAGCAGCTCGCATACTCTTATTTCGACAGTCTCGCCAATAAGAATATGGACAAGATTCGCCAGATGCAGCAGGCCGGCGACAACAACGGTCTGAAGACCCTTCAGGAAGAACTCATAGCACAGGCCCGGGCCATGGCCGACAAGAATTATTCCGCAATGCCGGAGGATGTAGCCAAGGCTTACGAAACAGTCGGAGGCACACCCTTCCTTGACGGACAGTATACTGTGTTCGGCGAAGTGCTTCAGGGCATGGATGTTGTTGAAAAAATCGAAAAAGCGAAGACCGACCGTTCCGACCGTCCTGAGAAGGATATACGTATCCTCTCGGCAGAGGTAGTGAAATAATGGAATACACTACATTCACACTCGCCAATGGCCTGCGTGTGGTTCATAATTGTGAACCTACGCGGGCCATGGTGGCCATTAATTTGCTGTATGATGTAGGCTCGCGCGATGAGTCGCCGGAGCTTACAGGCATCGCTCATCTGTTCGAGCATCTGATGTTCGGAGGGTCGGCTAATATCGCCGATTACACCAGGGCCATTGAGGCGGCCGGGGGCAACGACAACGCCTGGACATCGAGCGACTTCACCAACTTCTATGCCCAGGTTCCGGCACATAACGTGGAAACCGCTTTCTGGGCCGAAAGCGACCGGATGTTATCCCTGTCGTTCGACAGCCATGTGCTTGACGTTCAGAAAAAAGTGGTGGTCGAGGAATTCAAGCAGCAATGTCTCAACCGGCCATACGGCGATCTGATGCACCACATACGCAGGGCCGCATACGGACTCGGCCATCCGTATGGCTGGCCTGTGATCGGACTCGAACCGGAACATATCGGGCAGGTGACGGAAACCGATGTACGCAACTGGTTCTACTCGCACTATGCTCCGAACAATGCAGTTCTGGCCGTATGCGGTAATATCAGTCTGGAGCGCACCCGGGAACTCGCCGAAAAATGGTTCGGACCGATTCCGAAACGCGAAATAGCCCGGCGTCGGATTTCACTGCCGCAGTTCCCGAAAGAGAACGTAAGGCTGGAGGTGAGCGGCAATGTTCCGTCGACCTTGATTGTAAAGGCAATACCGATGGATCCGCACGGAACTCCCGACTATTATACGGCCGATACAATCACCGATTTGCTGGCAAACGGTCAGTCGTCGCGTTTTGTACGGCGCCTGATACATGGTCCGGAACCTGTATTCGCCGGAGCCGAGGCTTCTATAATAGGGTCGGAACACGAAGGTCTGATGCTGCTTATCGCCATGATGGCCGATGAATCGCCACAGGCCGTGGCAAGGGCCGAGGAACTGTTGATGGACGAAGCATGCCGGCTGGCTGTTCCCGGCGATGTGAGCGACTATGAACTGCAGCGTTCGTTCAACAGATTCGAGTTCACTTTCGAGAATTCAATGACCAATTATCTCGACCGTGCCCAGCAGCTGGCTTCGGCCGTGATGCATGGCGAGGATATAAACCGCCGCGTGGATGTACAGCGCCGTACAACACTCGATGATGTGTGCCGCGTGGCTGACAGATTGTTCAACCGCACTCCATCGGTAACAGTGCTTTACCGGCCTCAGAAGTAATGTCGCGCATATTATCTATTGATTTCGGACGTCGCCGCTGCGGCATTGCCGTTACAGATCCGCTCTGTATAGTGGCCAACGGACTTACAACTGTGGAGACATCCCGACTCCACGACTTTGTATGCGAGTATATAAAGCGCGAGGATGTGAGGCTTGTCGTGGTAGGACATCCGACCGACATGCACGGCAACGACAGCGACTCCATGCGCTACATCAGGCCGTCGGTCGGGCGCTTGCGCAAGCTTATAGCGCCTGTGCCTGTGGTGTTCTTCGATGAGCGCTTCACTTCAGTACTGGCCCACAGGGCCATGCTGGAGGGTGGTATGAAGAAAATGGCCCGGCGCGACAAAGCGATAGTCGATGAAATTTCGGCTACGATTATTCTAAACGATTATCTACAGAGCCGCCAGAGCGGCTTGAACTGAATTATGAAACTACCGGTATATCTCTACGGTCATCCGGTGCTCCGCGCCGTATCGACCGACATAACTCCCGATTATCCGGGACTAACTGAACTTGTTTCCGACATGTACGATGCCATGTATGAGTCGGAAGGCGTGGGGCTGGCAGCCCCGCAGATAGGTCGTAACCACCGCATTGTGGTTATCGATGCCGATCCGGTTAAGGATGCCTTTACTGAATGCGCCGGACGAAAGTTCACTCTCATCAATCCTGTTGTGGAAGTGCTCGACGGCGATACCGTGTCGACCGCCGAAGGCTGTCTGAGCCTTCCGGGAATCAGCGAGAAGGTGCCCCGTGTGGAACACATACTCCTCAAGTGGCAGGACGAGAATTTCCAGCATCACGAAGAGGAGATTTCGGGCTTTCTCGCCCGTATTGTGCAGCATGAGTGCGACCATCTCGAGGGACGGCTGTTTATCGACCATATCTCGCCGATACGCAAACAGCTGATAAAATCGAAACTAAACAATATCGTTACCGGAAAAATCAATGTGGACTATCCGGTACGCTTCGCCCCAAAACACAAGAAATAACACTGATATGGCTGACGACAAGAAAATTATTTTTTCAATGGTAGGTGTGAGCAAAACCTACCCGCCGCAGAAGCAGGTGCTCAAGGACATATACCTGAGTTTCTTCTATGGCGCCAAGATTGGTATTATTGGTCTGAACGGCAGCGGTAAGTCTTCGCTTTTGAAAATCATTGCCGGCATCGACAAAAGCTACCAGGGAGAAGTGGTGTTCTCTCCGGGATATTCCGTAGGCTATCTCGAGCAGGAACCGAAGCTCGAGGAAGGAAAGACCGTTATCGAAGTTGTACGCGAAGGTGTAAAGCCTATTATGGACCTCCTTGCCGAGTTCGACAAGATAAACGAGGCATTTGCTGATCCGGACGCGGATTTCGATGCATTGCTCGCCCGGCAGGCCGAACTTCAGGACAAACTCGATGCTGCCGATGCCTGGAATATCGATTCTAAACTCGAACGCGCCATGGACGCGCTGCAGTGCCCGCCCGACGATCAGGTGGTAGACACACTTTCAGGTGGCGAACGCCGCCGTGTGGCTCTGTGCCGTCTGTTGCTTCAGCAGCCCGATGTGCTTCTGCTCGATGAGCCTACCAACCACCTTGATGCTGAAAGTATCGACTGGCTTGAGCAGCATCTACAGCAGTATCCGGGCACGGTAATCGCCATTACACACGACCGTTACTTCCTCGACCATGTGGCCGGATGGATTCTTGAGCTCGACCGTGGCGAAGGTATTCCATGGAAAGGCAACTATTCGTCGTGGCTCGACCAGAAAACAAAGCGCATGGCCATGGAGGAGAAGCAGGCCTCGAAGCGACGCAAGACTCTTGAACGCGAGCTGGAGTGGGTGCGCATGGCGCCAAAGGCGCGTCAGGCCAAGGGTAAGGCCCGTCTGAGCAGCTACGACCGTCTGCTCAACGAAGACCAGAAACAGAAGGAGGAACGTCTGGAAATCTTTATTCCCAACGGTCCGCGTCTTGGAAACAAGGTTATAGAAGCACATGGTCTGGCAAAGGCTTACGGAAAAAAACAGCTGTTCAAGGATCTCGATTTTCAGTTGCCCCCTAACGGCATTGTGGGTGTAATCGGCCCCAACGGTGCCGGCAAGACAACTCTTTTCCGCCTTATAATGGGGCAGGAGAACGCCGATGCCGGATCTTTCGATGTGGGCGAGACTGTGAAAGTGGCCTATGTCGACCAGCGTCACCACGACCTCTTGCCCGACAAAACGGTGTATGAGGTGATAAGCCAGGGCGTGGAATCGTTCCGTATGGGCGGACGCGATGTGAATGCCAGAGCCTATCTGTCGAAGTTCAATTTCACCGGAGCCGACCAGGAAAAGAAAATCGGCGTGCTTTCAGGCGGAGAGCGCAACCGCCTGCACCTTGCGATGGCACTTAAGGAGGAAGGCAATGTGCTTCTGCTCGACGAACCTACCAACGATATCGACGTGAACACTCTGCGTGCGCTTGAGGAAGGTCTCGACGACTTTGCCGGATGTGCCGTTGTTGTAAGCCACGACCGATGGTTCCTCGACCGAATATGCACCCACATACTGTCGTTCGAAGGCGACGGACAGGTGGTATTCTATCAGGGAAGCTATTCCGATTACGAGGAATACAAGCGTCAGCGCAACGGCGGTAAGGAACTGCCCAGACGCAGATACCGCAAACTCATGGAATGATGCAGTAAGAACCGACGATTAAAATTCCGGGCCGCCTCAGTGGCCCGGAATTTATGTTAAAAAACATAAATCGCTTGCATGGCCGGAAAAATCGGTGTAAATTTGCATTACTAAATAACACCAGCCGGACTTAGAACTAAAATTATTTACGCATTAATCTCTTTTTGGACTAAGCTAAGGCATATGATTTTGCCCACCGTGAGGTGATTCAAGGTTGTAGAGGTGTTTATATAGACAAGTAAGTATGATATAATCTCTACACTAAAAAGTTTATAAGGCAACTATCTTTAGAATCACAAATCGAAATGCCTATTGGCTTTAGTCCTCGCTTCATTGTCGAAATGAAAAGAGGATTTTTTTTGTCCCGGGCATACAGATGGCGCATGGTCCGGACATGCAATGCCGAGCCATGCGCTTTCAGAAAGGAACAGGAATCAGAACTTAATCTGCACACGCGCCTCGATGATATTCACGTGGCGCCGGTCGAGCATATTCTCCACAAAGCGGTCGCGAACGGTGGTATAGCTGTAGCGCAGACGTGCGATCATGTATTTGTTGATGTAGTAGTTGAATGTGCACGAAGCATCGTTGGTGATACCGCCGTATATTCCGGCCGAAGCGTCGGAGGCGTTGGTGTAGTTGTACATCAGCACCATTTCGAAACTGTGGGGGGCCGGAGTGGCGATACCGGCATCGCCCATCGTGTAGGTGTAGTTGCTTCCGGCAAGCAGGCCGCGCAGCATGCCGTATACGCCTTGTGCGCGATAGTTGCCGAAGCCATCCTTGCGGGCCACATTCATGTAGTAGTACTGGGCCTCAAGAGCAAAGCGGCCTTTGGCGAGTAGAAGTTCCGGAGTGAGCTTGAACAGGCCGCGGGCATGGTCGATGTCGGCGCTCAGCAGCCCCACTTTGCTTACTCGGCTCGGAAAATTTGATGAAAAGCTGAACCCGCTGTGGTCGTCGGCCGTCGGACTCGAATAATTCAGCGAAATGCCCACCTGGGCAATTGTGCCGTCGTCGGTATGCGACGGACGCCATACCAGTCGGGTCTGTGCGCCCCAGGCCTGTTTGCCCATGGCAGTGGCGTTGTTGGTCATGGCGGCGGCTTCGGCGAAGATTGTCGTGGCTGCGAAATATTTGTCGCCGCTGTATTCATACATAAGTGCCAGCAGACGGGGATTGGCATAGAAGAACTCGTTCGATGATGGTTCTTCGTAGCTGGGTTTCATTGAGGAACTTGTTTCGGAGTTCAGACCGAACTGGGGCACGAAATAACCTCCGCGCAACAGATTCTGGTCGTTGAAGTCGTATTCGAGATAAGTGTCTTTAAGTCCTACTTTGCCATAGCCGAAGCCGACATCGACTTTAGCCTGCCACTTGCCATATTTTGCCTTTACGCCAATACGTAGGTCGGGGATTGCCACACCGCTCACGAATTTTGTATCGCCGCTTTCCCCTATGTCGCCGTTTCCGCCCATATATCCGGCACCGTCCACAAGAATTCGTCCGGTGGGAGAAATCGAGAATTTTGGTTTGTTATCCTGGGTTTGGTCTTCGGCAGCTGCTGTGAGAGTGCACGTGGCCAGCATTATTGCCAGTATGGTGTTGGTTTTCATTGTATTCTGTTGTTTTGAAGTGAACGGATATAGCAGTGGCTGTTCCGGCTTGCCTCGCTTTGCATGCAAAACGGAACAGCCACTGTCGGTAGTGAATCGCGTATTTAAGAGACGGCTCTTGTCGGTACGGAAAAATCAGTCAGTGGTGGTTTTTGTAGGCACCGGAGTTCCTTTGGCTACCTTACCGGCTTTTTTAAGTTTGCGGAACTCATCTTTGGCCTTTTGTAACTGAGCCTGAAAAGCGGGGTCGGCATGCAGTCGGGCCACGATTACAGAACCGGTGATGCGTCCGGCATCGACATCACTCTGATAGTGATAACCGCAGATAACGCGGCTCTGGCCCATTTCATATCCGCGTTTGAGAATTTCGTTTTGCCGCTCCGGATTGAGTTCCGACAGCACCAGTGCGGTAGCCCAGCCTATCGAGGTGTGTCCCGATGGATAACTGCCGTTTGTGGAAAGCTCTTCCTGTTGGGCCGGATTGCATGTCATCTCCTCGTAGAACGAGAACGGCCGCTGGCGGTTATAATGGTTTTTGGCTTCGCGGGTGGCGAGGTCGCCGGCGTCTTCACGCATGCCTACGATAAGTTTGAGTATTTCGGGGGTTTCCTCGTTTATTTCAATTCCGAATGCTTCGGAAAATGCCTGAGGCACACCGTTGCCTTCTACATTGGCATCGGCCGAGGCCTGGTCGCCGCGGGGTGTGTTGCGCTGGGTCTTGCCCCAGTTGTATTGAGCCTGGTCGTCGAGAAAGCGTACAGAGGCGGCATCGGGGGGCGCCGGAAGCAGGAGCAGACTGTTGGGGGCATCGCCTTCCTGCAGAAAAAACAAATCGGGTTGGGTACGATGGTCTTTTATTTTGGTTTCGGTCTGGGCGAATGAGATCGAAGCCCCGAAGGCCACGAACATGGCGCATAATGTGCCACGCAGCAGAGATGAATTGAAGTTCTTCATGACAGAAGTGTTATATGAAATAAAACATCGGTGAATTAAGTGAGTGATAAGAAACTTATCGTAATCATAACACCGGGCATGTTAAAGCGGTTTATGAAATTTATATGTTTGATAACATAAAAATTGCTACAATGTCGTAATATTTATATATCTTTGTTGATATGAAACAGAGTGAAATTATACACAATATACAGCAAAGGCTCGGTATAGCCGCGCTTAACGAGCTGCAGACAGCCGCCATGGCCTGCCGCAGCAGGGCAATGGTGATTCTCGCACCTACAGGCAGTGGCAAGACGGTGGCTTTCGCCATTCCGCTGCTGAACTCGCTTGGCGAGCCCGGCGGCGGAATAAGAGGGCTTGTAATCGCGCCCACGCGTGAACTTGTGCTGCAGGTGGCCGAGGTGTTGCGCAAGGCGGGCTATGGCTACCGCACGGCAGCCTTGTACGGTGGCCACAGTTTTGAGGAGGAAAGCAGAACTCTGTCGGTAACGCCCGACATTGTCGTAGCCACACCGGGGCGGCTACTCGACCATATACAGCGGGGTACCGCCGATGTCAGTGCGGTGAAGGCGCTTGTGATTGATGAATACGACAAGGCCCTCGAACTCGGCTTCCTCGGCCAGATGTCGAAAATCGGGCGACGGCTCGGTCGTCTGCGCCTGACTGTGGTGACATCGGCCACGGCTCTGGCCGATTTGCCCGGATTCATCGATCTGTCGGGTGCCGAGACAATCGACTTCCGTAGCAATACAGCTCTGAACACAGGCCGACTGCAGACAGTGCGTATCGAAGCTCCGGCACGCGACAAGCTCGACACATTGGTCGATTTGCTGCATACCATGCCGGACGGTGCGGGTACTCTGATATTTGTGAATCATCGCGACAGTGCCGAGCGGGTATATGAACGGCTCAGACGCGAGGGGGCGCCGGTTGGTCTGTATCACGGGGGGCTGCAGCAGCAGGAACGTGAAATGGCGCTGGCTTTGTTTGCCAATGGCTCAACTCCGGTTCTGGTGACTACCGATCTGGCCTCGCGCGGCCTGGATATCGACGGTGTCGAGGCTGTGGTTCATTACCATATGCCGCCGAGTGCCGAAAGCTGGACCCACCGAAACGGACGAACTGCACGTATGGGTGCCGACGGAAATGTATATGTGATCACATCCGAGGCCGACAACATTCCCGACTATGTGGTATGGCAGCGCGAGTATGTACCGAAGCCGAAAGACTCGCACAGGTTCTCTTGCCGCTGGAGGTCGTTGTATTTCGCAGCCGGAAAAAAAGACAAGATTTCGCGCGGCGACATAGCCGGCTTTCTTATGTGTCAGGGCGGAATCGACAAGGAACAGCTCGGACGCATAACTCTCGGCGAGCATTATGCACTGGCTGCAGTCGACGCCACCGTCGCCGGGAAGGTGCTGTCGAAAGTGGCACCACTGAAAATCAAGAACAAGAAAGTCAAAATCACATTGGTGTGATTACATTGCGCCTTTATTAATCATAGAGCGATTTCGGCGGTATGTGCAGGTCCTGGGCACGGCAGATTTCGGTTGAAGTCTCGCCAAGCCATCCGCAGTATTGGTTAACGCCTGTATATACACGCACGAAGTCTGCTCCGGGCAGGTTCACGGGCACTCCGAATTCGTTCACGGCCCAACCGATGTCGAATGAGTTCAGGTTGAAATAGTCGTTGGGGTGATTGTCGGCATAACCCCAGTCAAGGCAGTACAGCACGTAGTATGTGCCCGAGCCGCTTATGTCTTCGGCGTTCGGAGCCATTCGTGTGCCTTTGAACGACATCTGTTCCGCTGAGATCCATTGGGGCCAGTAGGGCTGCTTGTGGAATATGTTGCTTTTGATAATTCCGCTTTCCCCTTCGGAATCGGTCCAGGCAATGTCGCCGGCATTTGCGTCGGCCTGGTTCCGATAGGTGATTGTGTAGTTGTGCAGTGTTGTGTTCTTGCGGTAATCGCTTCCGGCAAGTTCGTACCACGGGTCATCGGGTAGTCCGTTGCAGTTCACATCGTAACTTACACATACGATGCCCGGTTCGGCCGAGCCGCCTTTCCTGTCGGGTTGCAGAAGCTCGTAGAAGGCGTTGCCCCATATCCGGAGGTCCATTTCACCCGGCACGTTCACCACTGTGTGGTCGAAGGCGAATGTAACGTAGCCGCCGTATGCGCCGAGACTTATCATTACATCGTTTGTGCCGCTGATCGATTCGGTGCATTTTTTCAATATGTCGTCGTAGCTGTCGCCGTGTTCATAACGTGGCATTTCGTTGATGAACTGACCGGGGGCAGGGCAGTACTCCACCACCTTGCTGATGTAGGGGCTGTACTCTACCTCTTCGTGCAGCACATGTATGGTAAACTGGAAACTGTATGGTGTGTCCGGATCGATTATTTCGAATTCGAGAGTGTAGGTGCCTTCGTCTTTCGAGAGGAATATATAATCGCGCTGATCCGACAATAGTGTACGTTTGCCGTCCGGACCGATTTCATACCAGCGGTATTCATCGCCGGTAAGGGCCGGATGAAGGTCGAGCTTCTGCATTCTCGGCACGTAATATGTGTCGTCGATACCGAGGTTTACAACAGGCACTTCATTGGTGCATGCGGCCGACAGTATGGCGGAGAATATGACAGGATAGTATTTTTTCATCTTCCGAGAAATGCTATGTGTGCGGGAATGTCGCCGGTACGGACACTCCATTTGCGGCGGCCTTTGCGGTCGAAACAATAAAGTGTGCCCGACGATACGTAGTTTTTGGCATCGGTTACGAGAATGTCACCCGTTTCAGGGTGTATGGCGATTCCGTAGGGCATTGTTATGTCTTTGTCGGTGCCGTCGGTTATGAAATTGGTGCTTACAAGTTCCCGTGTAAGTGTATTGATGATGCCGTAGCTGATTTTGTTCGACGAGGTGTTATTGTTCCATTCGGTGGCGTAGAAATAGAGCGAATCGCCGAATATCGCCATGTTCGAGCACGCTATAGGCAGGGTGTCGCTTACCTGCATCTGGTTATATCCGTTTTTCCGTTCAAGAACGTATAGTTTCGAGGGACGCTCATGATAGTCGCCGCGCCCGTTTATCCAGAGTTTGTTCTGCCTGTCTTTTTTTATACGGTGGAGGTTTATCCCCACCGGAATCTGTTCCACCTGCTTGAAGTCGATGAGCTGTATCACCGACACGGTGTTGTCGTATTGTGGCGGACGGTATCCGCCTGAATTGGCCACATACATGTAATCGTCGATGATTTCCATTTCCTCAGGCTGATAGCCTACTGTGACTTTGTTAGTTATCGAAAGCGAGAGCGTGTCGATCTGATATACGGCGCCCTTGGGAGCGTTGGCATCGATAAGCACCGGACCGACATAACTGCTCACATAGGCGTTGCCACGGTGGAAACGCACATAGCGGCAGTTCGGGATATCGATCTGCCCCAGCCGTATGCCGCTGCGGGCATCGAGTACTTCAACTTTATGCGAGCAATTCACCACAACATAGAGTTTGGACCCGTATATGCCTATGTCGTTGCCCACATCGCCGAGTTCTTTTATAACGTTTGGATTACGCTCGGCATAGAAGTTCCGGGCATAGAGTCCGGTAAAGTAGTCCATATAGTCGAGGGTGCATTTGTTTGACCCCATGTTCCCTTCGTTTACAAGATAGAAGCCTCGGATTTTACTATTGGGGTCCGGAGCTTCTCCCACGATGTCGTACTCTGTGGGCACCACGAGCTCGTCGTCACGACAGCCCGTGATGCTCATCAAGAGCGGCAGAAAATAAAGAATATATATTAGATAGAGTCTATTCATATCTGTTATGATTGAAAAAAGCCCGTAGAGCCTGCTGGTTCTACGGGTGTATGACTTGTCTCAGCCTTTGCAAGGCTGAAATGGAATGGCATTGATGTGCATCCCTGCCTATAGTCCCGTAGGCGGTAAGAAGTTTTTTCGACCGGGAGGTCTTCTGACTTGTTCCAGGCGGTTGCGCTCCTTCTCGAACCCTGACAGGTTCAATGGCTATGCGCGGCCCGTTACCCTTGTTGGGGGTGGAACTTACAGCAGCGGGTACTGTTCCGGACTTTCACCGGATTCCCTTTTCCAATCGTGTGCAAAGTTAGCGATAAATATTTGAATCTGCAAATAAATCGACACATGTCGAGGTGGAAGCGGTTAATTTGTTGATATACAGATGCACGTACAGATTGCCTAAAAATATGTTTTGACAGCGAAAAGGAATTGGTTGATGAAAATGTGTTTGAAAGCGGCGATGTTGTTCTGCTCGTAGAACATTAGCATTGCCTTCTTGTAGTCAATCGAATCCACCGTGCGGAATGAAATCGGGCAATAGCCGTTGGCGATTAGAATGCCGTTGCTCACTATTCGTGCTGTGCGTTTGTTGCCGTCATGAGTTCAAAATTGAACGCCTCCTGCACCTGACGCTCGTCGACATCCTTGTCAAAATATGTGTCAAGGTTCAGTTCCATAGTCACATGAGCCTGCGGAGTAAGTCTATAACGAGTAGCCGGACCACGACCGACGACCTCTATGTGTCCTTTAGCGATACCGTCGGCAATCAATCGTTTGAGTGTTGCCGGGCTTGGGGCATTGGTCAATGACGAGCCTATTTCAGCACGTGATGCCTCCGGATTGTAGTGAAGGAACTGAAGAATTTCAATTTCTTGAGTCATGTACGAAAATTTATCGGCTCAAAATTACTAAAATTTATTGGAAAATCGGCTCAAATTGAGCCGGTTTTTGTCATATTTGCACTTGATTTGAGCCGATAAATTCATAGTGTCTATGAACTATGACTTCTTTGACGCCCGTTGGCGGTGTTTCAGACTTAAGTCCTGAAGATTACGTCCGAGGGTATCCTCCTTGGCACTCAAGAGAAGATCGTTACTATAACGACGATGTTACCCGATTGAGAAAGATGTGAGGCATGTTGTCATTTCGTTATAAAATTAGGAACTAATCCTAAAGATGTAAAGTGATCTGAAATTCTTATTCTAGCAATGGAATCGGCATCTATGAGTGTGTTAGCTTCAATCGATTCTGTTGGAGTTGATACAAAATATTTGTCAATTTCAGGCTGGTATTCAACAGTTGCGAGGATTGTAGAATTGGTTTTATACGTGATTTTATTTGAATCTTTTTTGATACGTACTTTATAAATAGCCATAAATTAGATTATTTAATTAGATTTATGTTTATTAACGAGTTTAATGATAAAATATTACTTGATGCAGGCTCAATTTTATGAGAGTATTGAAATTATCTTCCATCATCCCATAGGTCAAAATCGACCAATGATAGTCCGGAAGATACTATCATATCATTTAAGCGTTGAAGCTGAGACTCATTAATAATCATATCATATTGGATTAATTGTGGTAGATGAAGCGGTGCTAGGCGGCGAGGACGAGGCGGCGAGTGTGGTATTCGCCGTATTCGCGAAGCTCGCGCTCATAGATGACGCGGGAGGTTTCGTTGATGCAGATTGGTCCACAGATGTCTTCCAGGGCAAGAAATCTGCCATATTATAATCAATTGTTTAGTCTATGCCGTTAATGATGTTGTAAAGATTCTCGAATTTGTCGACAACACCGTATCGTGTGGTGTTCGTCGAAATGGAGTTGAAAAGGCGTTTGGCACACTCGGTTTTGGCGAGTTCCACTCCGCGAAGCTCCATCTTGTCGAGCGAGCCTTTGGTCTCGGCAACAAAAAACACGTGGCGAACCGTATCCTCCTCAAATACTATCGCCCAGTCCGGCGCATAGTAGCCGACAGGCGTGGGTATTTTGAGTTTGCGTGGAAGTTTGGCAAATATCAGAACCTCCGTTGCACTTTCCAGTCCCTGGGCAAAATTCTTCTCTCCGTCGCTGTCGTAAGAAACGTATGGTGTGATGTGCTTTGACAGTTCGAGAGCCTTATTCACATTCAGACGACGTTCTGGCACAAAGATAGTGCTGTCGTAAGGGTCAGCCTTAGTCGGATTGTAGGTAATATGATCTACAATCATAGTCGCCTTTTCCTCGCGGATAGCCTTAATGACATTGCGGATAAATTCTTCCGGGTTATTCTTGAACAACAAGGCTTTCACGCCAATGCCTTTAAGTATTTTTACCACTGTGCGACGTGTGAGACGTGCGCCTTTGGCAATGTCACCTACTACGTCATACGGCACTGACGAAGTGGAAACATCAGTCAATTCGCGAGTTGTAGACTTGGTATTACCAAACTCCGTTACGTTTTCTTTGTCCTGTTCACCCGTTACCATAACATACTGTAGTTTGGTAACAGTGAGGTTTTTCTTGAGATTGGCGATAGCCTTTTCAATCAGTTCCTCGCTATCATAGTGAACGGTATAGACATACTTGTGATTTATCTCGTTCCAGAGTTTTTGAAAGCGTTTATCAGTGAAATTGTCGTTAAGCTCATTTGCCGGAGTGGTCGGAGCTACTTCCTCCACCATATCTTCAAGCACTTTGGGATTGAAGATTCCAGCAATGAGTTTCTGCATACCGGCTTCAATATTCTTTATCGGAGAATCTTCCGGCAAAATCATCAACTCATCAGCTTTTGCATCTGCATGATATTTCGGAGTCAGATTACCGTTGCGTGTAACATATCCGCTCTGATATAGATAACCTAAAATCAGAGTGGCATCCATCAAGTCAATGGTATGCTTTTCGCCGTTGGAATCAACTACAACTTTGCCGATGAAATAATCCTGCGAAGCGGCCGTAACGCGGTCGCGCAGAGCCTCGCGGGTTTCGCGTTGAAGTGCTGTGGTGAAGTCAGTATAACTCTCGTTGGCGATAACGGTCAGTTGGTTCACTTCGTGAACATCATCGCCGAGTAATTCCTTGTCCTGACGAATACCGTTCTTGTCAACACATATACGCAAGCCACGTCCTACTTCCTGACGCTTGGCGGTGGTAGAATTGCTGTGGCGAAGCGTACAGATTTGGAACACGTTAGGATTGTCCCAACCCTCGCGAAGGGCTGAATGGGAGAATATAAAACGCGTTGGCTCGTCAAAACTCAGCAGACGTTCTTTATTCTTTAGAATAAGATCGTAGGCTGAGATGTCGTCCGAAATGTCTGAGCCGCGCTTGGTTCCGGAGTTAACCGTGCGTCCTTTCTTGTCAATTGAGAAGTAACCCTTGTGCGTTTCGTAGGGATTGAAACGGCGCAGGTACATATCGTATGGAGTATCAAATACTGTAATAAAGTCATTGATAATCCGCGCATATTCCTCCTCAAATATCTTTTGGAATTTACCCTTGACCTCATTCCCTTCATCATCATATTGGCGATAGTGGCTTACTTCGTCAATAAAGAAAAGCGAAAGACATTTGATTCCTCGATTGAATAGCTCCTTTTCTTTGGTTAGGTGAGCAATGATAGTCTGACGGATCTGTACGCGCTGCATTGCTTCCTCATTGGTATCGCCAACGACCTCTCCGCAATAGAGCGTATCGCCATTGAGGAAGGTAACTGACCCTCGACCGCGAGGATTGATGTCTGTAATAACGAAATCATTATATTGAGCGAGGCCCGATGCCGCAGCAAGAGAATCGTTTACGCAAAATTTTCTTATTTCACGTCGGATTGAGCCGTCCTTACGTTTACACTCCAGTTCAATACGCACTTCCGGGGCATGGTTAGGTGAAAGTACCATCCCATCGATATACATATATTTGCTCGTTCCTTTGAGGTTCTTCACCTCAAATCCTTGCACTTGAATACGCTTGACGAGCTGTTCGCGGTAAGCATCGTAAGCATCGAGCGCATATATTGTGTCGTGCCGGGTCTTGTGCGTGGCTGAATAGTTGAGCACAAAGAGCGGTTTGAACTTCGCGAGCGCGGATTGAGTGGCTGCGCCCTCCATCTTCTGAGGTTCATCCATTATGATTATCGGACGGTTGGCGGCAATGACGTCAATCGGACGGCGCGAGCCAAATTCATCACGCTGCGAGTAGATGATGCGGCTCTCCTTACTTTTGCCACCCTCTTTCATGGAAGTTGCAAAAGCCTGAGTATTGATAATCATTACCGAGATTCCGCTGTCTTGCGAGAACTGGTCGAGCTGATTCAGGTTCGAGCTGTTATAGACAAACCAACGTGCTTTCTTTCCGTAGTGCTCCATAAAGTGATCTTCGAGCATACGGAACGACTTCGCCACGCCCTCGCGGATGGCAATACTCGGAACAACGATAATGAACTTGCTCCAGCCATATTGCTTGTTAAGTTCAAACATTGTCTTGATATAGACGTAGGTCTTGCCTGTGCCGGTTTCCATCTCAACGTCAAGGTTGACAATACCATGTCCGGGAGCAAGAGTGGTGCTTGGCACGATTTGGTTGCGGATCTGCATCTCCCTGATATTGTCAAGAAGCTGCTTCTTGTCAAGTTCCACATCGGCATTGCGGTAGCCCGCTTCCTCGTCTTCTGAGAAAAGCGTACCCTTGGCAATCTTGCCGACATCGCGGCGGTAGTGCTTCGGGTCCCGCTTCGGCTGGCCCCGGAAAACATTCACCGTATCTTCGACAGCCTCTGTCTGATACCCTTGTATCTTAAACTGAAACTTCATTAGTTCACCTCCCTTCTTTGTAAAAGAAATAAATGCTTTTGAGTCTCAATTTCTGCGCGTAGTTCATCTTCTGATGGAAGCACTGTAAGATATTTAGATGCAAATAATTGTTTACTTCCGTTCAGCATTGAGTATTTGGCAATATCTTCGCTGGTCTCAGCACACAATAATATTCCTATGGTCGGGTTATCACCCTGTGTACGTTTCAGCTCATCATACATTCTGACATACATGTCCATCTGTCCGATATCCTGATGTGATATTTTTGTTGTCTTCAGGTCTATCAGCACAAAACATTTTAGCAAATAATTGTAGAAGACCAGGTCTATATAATAGTCACCCGCATCGGTCACAATGTGTTGCTGCCGTTCGACGAAAGCATATCCTTTGCCAAGTTCCATTAGGAACTGCTGTAGATGTGTGATGAGCGCGCTTTCAAGGTCACTTTCAGTGTACGATGCATCCTTGGCGATACCAAGGAATTCAGTAACCATAGGTGATTTGATATATTGTTCGGGCGCAATAACTATATTATCCTTTGCTGTCAATCGCTCCATTTCCTCTGAAACAGCTGATTTGTCGGGTGAAGCAAGCAAACGGTGATAGTATTGCGAACCCACATTTCTCTCAAGAGTCTTTACAGACCACATCTGCTGTGCAGCTTCATCCATATACCATAATCTGGCTTTCTCATTTTTCTCGCCCAGAACAGCCTGTATATGCGACCACGTGAGATTTTGCAGACGCGTCTGCAAAATCTTTCTGTCAGGAAAATATAAGTACAGCAGCCTATAATAAGCAAGAGAACGCTGACTATAGCCTTTACCGAGATCAAATGTCAATTGTGCAGAAAGCTCCTTTAAGAGATTGGTCCCATATTCAGCCCTAATCTCGCCATTTTGTTCTTCTTCTACAATGCGTTTTCCTATCTCCCAACGCTCATCTATAATCGTCGCATTGAGCTGAATGGCTGCTTTGCCACGGTAACGCCGGGTGATTTCCCTGATATCAGCGACAAGTTTAGATAATTCCACTTTCTTTTCCATATTGTCACAAAACATGAGTGGTTATCTTCTTTTCGTTAGAGTAAGATTCGATGATTTGGTCGAAGTTGTCGAGCACATTGTCGTTGGCAGCGGATGCGTCACGAATTACAAGGTGCGTCGGCAGCAGCTTCGCCATTTCCTCGATGGTTGTTTCGTTAACGTCAGTGTCGAAACAAGCGAGCAGGTAATCATCATCGACGGAGAACACTTCCTTACCCGCGATTTCCTTGCGCTCAATTTTGGCAGAGAGTTCGATGCCGAGGTCGAGCATAACTTGGAAAAGCAGGTCTTCGCCGGAGCGGTCAGCCTTGATGTTATCCACAAGGCTGTCGAGCAGCGACGGTTCAAACTTATCAGGAGTATAAAATACGTCCTCCATATTCGACGAGTCGAGTTTGAGGACACGGAAGCCGGTGTCTAAGTCTTGACCTTGCAGACCCGCTTCCTCCTTAATCTTTTTTCCAGCAAGGCGAATACGTTCTTCTCCAATTTTACAAATATTGCTAAAGCCTTGAATCTTCTTCGTATCACTCACAAGTTCGGGTAATTGAACAAGTATGAATTTACAGTGAGTATTTTTCTCAGAGTTTGATTTCATGAGAGCATGTGCAGTAGATGCAGAACCTGAAAAGAAATCAAGAACAATGGAATCATCATTAAGATTAGCCAATGTAATCAATCGTTGTATAAGTCTGACAGGCTTAGGTCCATCGAACACGCCTTTATCGCCAAATAAAGCGACGACTTCTTTAGCTCCTTCTTGACTATGCCCAACCTCTTTGTAAAAAAGGATTGAAGTTGGAGCCATACCCTCAAACTTTAACTCTGAAAGGAATCGCTTTATACAGGGAACACTATTGCCATCTGCGCCAAACCAAATTCGATTGTCAGCGAGTCTCTCGCGGAACGCGTTCCGCGAGAGCCTCCAGCAGCGAGCTACTGGAGGCTCTACTACACGCCCAGAGGGCGTCGTAATTGGGTAGTCTGATTCCTTATTATATGTCTTTACAGACATATCGCTTGGTTTCCACGGACCTCTTGGGTCATTGTCGGGATTTGAATAGCGTGCATTAGCTTCTTCTGTTCGTTCCAATCGTCCAATCTTAAAAGAATCAATATTCCTTGCATACATTATTATGTAATCATGGCTATTAGAAACGAATTTTGCATCATTCTTTGGCGAATATGCTCTTTCCCATATCAGTTGAGCGACAAAGTTGCGACCTCCAAAAATTTCATCACATACTTTTCGTAGATTGTCTTGCTCATTATCATCTATGGAAATAAAGATAACACCATCTTCGCTCAGAAAGTCGCGAGCGACTTTGAGGCGAGGATAAATCATATTGAGCCAGTCGGTGTGAAAGCGACCGTTGGCTTCGGTGTTGCGCTGCATTGGGTCAATAGTTTGGTTGCCTTCGGCATCAAACAGACCGCTGTTTTGCTCGAAGTCCTCCTTACCCTGAGCGAAATCGTCGTTATAGACGAAGTCGTTGCCGGTGTTATATGGAGGGTCAATATAAATCATCTTGACTCGACCGAGGTAAGTTTCGCGAAGGACTTTGAGAACATCGAGGTTGTCGCCCTCGATATAGAGGTTTTCAGTGGTATCGAAGTCCACTGACTCCTCGCGGCAAGGACGCAGAGTTAGATTGACCGGCTCATTGGCGAGGCGTGACGCTGCCCGCTTATCGGGCCAACTGAATTGATAGCGTTCCTCGCCATCTTCGAGAGCGTCGTTCGATAGTTCCGCACGTAGCTTGTCGAAGTCAATGGCAAGTTCGGCGGTGCCGTCTTTGCCTATACGCTCAGTGACGCAGTGAGGGAACAACGCGGCAATCTTCTCCATGTTGCCGCCCACAACATCACGGCTTTGCATTTTCAATTTATCCATTATTATCGTAATTCAATTTTTCTACAAACATATCTGCTATTTGAGCAACTGAAAGATCTGAACTTTTCAAAGCAAATGAGTCGCTTAACATCGGACTAAATTCCATGGCTCTTTCAGGCGTGATATTATGCCATATCGGAAGCAGAAAATCACCTAACTGAGAACCAAGACTAAAAAGAGCATTAAACTCTTTTTGAGTCCAATACTTTTGAATATAGTGCTCAGATAGAACGATTATGGCAAATTTCGATTGACGGAGGCCGGCGTCAATATTTTGTCTGATACTCCGTCCCCAAGTTAAAACATGGCGGTCGTACCATACTTTAACTCCTCGTTGAAGTAATTCCTCAACAAGAGTGTCAACAAACGGAACCTTATCCTCCGAAGCGTGAGATATAAATACATCATACGCATCTTCAGACGGAACAGTGAGCAAAGGATAAATCGCCTTCAATTTAGACTGTTCTAACTGTACAGTTCGGACAGTCTGTGTAAGAGATTTCATTTTGCGTTCGTTAGCATCCGAAATCTTCTGTTGAGCTTTAATGCGTTTTTTTTCTTCATCTGATTGAGCCTTAACAAGCTTTTTCTCTTCTGCGATAAGCTGTTTATCTTTAGCAGCCCTTTTCTTTTCAAGGTCTGCCATATCAGAAAGATGTTTATTAGCTTCTTTATAATATCTTTCAGACTCCGATATTTTTGAACGGATAGTAGAAGTTGATTTGGATTTGCGAGCGTCAGCAGAAGCTTTATCAGCTTTTGCTTGTGCATTTGCCGCACGTTTACGCTTATCGGCTATTTTAGTCGATAAATCATTTATTTCCTTGCGATAGCGTTCTATCGTCGATTGTATGGTTGATACACTCATAGGAGAGATTTTAATTTTTTTATTTCAGAATAGAGTTCACGTTGACGGCGAGGTTGGGTCGTGGATCGCATTTGGCGTTCCAATGATTCAATCTGACGCATGAGTCTTGTGCGTTCCTCGTCAACGCGGATTTGTTCAGTGAGAGAGTTACCCTCGGCTACTTCCAGTTCGCCGATAAATGCGACGATATTCTGCCATACAGCATCAAGATTCAGACCTGATAGATTGACGGAAGCAGCATCCGACGACTGCCACGGAGCGGTAAAGAGCTTGGTGTGATAAACGGCAAGCTGCACCTTATCTTCATGACGCAAAGCAAAGATTATACGATGCGGAATGAGTTTAGAAATAAGGAGAATACTTTTGGTGTCGTAGTCAGAGCGTTTTAGCTCCACATCGACCACAAAAACAGCTTTAACCTCCGTACCCTCGGAGATACCGGGCAAGGACTGAGGCGCAATGAAGTTGACGATTTCCATACGGGCAATATCCGCATCGAAAGCGTCACGTTGAGCCTGTTTTAGCTCAAACTTTTTATAAAGTTGAGCCTTAGGCATCGGGCGGATAACTTCTGTTGATTGTGGCAGTCCAAGCATATAGTATAGTTATTAGAGATTAGATTTTAGATTTTAGTTTTGTTGACATAGTCTTTGCTATTGCTGTGAGCAATTTGATAAGTTCAGTACAGTCCGCATCAATTGAATCATATTGAGATTTAGTCAGATAATCGGTTTTGAATAGCAATTCAAGCCAATATTTCGTTTCCGAGCATTCTTTTAACGAGATATAAACTTTAGATAGGAAATCTTTTTCAGATATTCCATAAATGGCCTCTGATAGATTAGCTCCAATGGAAGTACCACTCCTTAGCATCTGCCGTGACAGCACAAACTCCTTTTTTTCAGTATTAAGGTACTGATAGAGTTTCACAACTCGAATTGCGAAATTCTTGCTTTTATCCAATGTCACACTATCTCGTGCCATAATCTAATCTCTAATATCTATCATCTATCATCTAATAACTAAAAAACTATCTATCATCTAATAACTAAAAAACAGATAAGTTCAAAATCATCAAGACCGCGAACTTCGTTACCGAAAAGCGCGTTGGGGTCCCCCTCAAAGAAAGAGAAAAGGTCGCTTTGCTCCTTGACCTTTACAATCGAGGCGATGGCATCGCTGAGAAGCCGGGAGTAAGTACCCATGCGCTGACCGTCGCGAGTTTCACCGTTGAACCTGCGACATAGTTCCATTATCGGCTTAGACTTACCTTTGCAGAGCATACGCAAGCGGTCGAGCAAGTCTTTGGGTTCGAGGTGGTTGATGTAGATATTAGATTGTAGATTATAGATATTAGATTTTGCAATCGCCCCACTACTATCTAATATCTCCTCACTTTTCACTACATAAACCATATAGAACGGATGCAGTCTGTTCTTGCGGTCTATATTCACGGAATTGTTACGGTTCTTCAAGACGAACACGACCCCCGGAGGGGTATCGGCAGACGACGGAACAATGGCGTGGAGACCGTGCGGCGTATGCTCAATATCATGCCCTTGGTTGATATATTCGAGCAAGTCGAGCCTAAATTCGTTCAAGCCCAAGTCCATGATTGACACGCCGGAGTTCATTTCTTCGAGGTCAACGACCTCCGACTGGAGGCGTTCAAGCTGCTTGCGGCGATATTCAAGGTCTCCCTTTTCCTCGTTAGAAAGAGGGTTATCATCGCCGGTGGCGGTCATAACCGACACTTTCATACGCGCTTCAACGCGACCTTTGAGATTGATATAATCGTCAAGGTCCATATTCGGCCAGTAATTGACAAGCTGAATACGCTCGTTGCGCGAGCCTATGCGGTCAATACGACCGAAGCGTTGAATGATGCGCACCGGATTCCAATGTATATCGTAGTTGATGAGATAGTCGCAGTCCTGGAGGTTCTGACCCTCCGAGATACAATCTGTGGCTATCAGGACATCAATATCTTCGGTGATGTTTGGATAAAGCGTAGAGCGTTCCTTTGATATTGGCGAAAACAAAGTCAGAACTTTGTTGAAGTCAAGTTTTTCCCGAAGTTTTAATGTAGAGCGAGCCTCGACATCACCGGTAACAAGAGCTGTATTCAGACCGTGCCGCTCCTTAATGAGCGGTGCGAGATAATCGTAAAGATAGAGAGCCGTGTCTGAAAATGCTGTGAAGATTATAACCTTTTTGTTCGTGCCGTTGATTGGATTGTTGAACTTATCGCGCAGGTCGTCCACAAGCTGTTGCAGTTTGGAGTCGTGCTGCGGAGTAATGTCAGCGAGCATTAACAGGAGAAGTTTCAGGGAGTCGAGGTCTGCTTGCAGATACTCGCGCCACTGAATATAATCCATATCGCGTAGGTCAATCTGAGTTTTCTTCCCGCCTATAAAGACATTCTCGTTCTGTTCGTCAAAGTCGAGACCTCCCTCAAAGTCGAAATCATCAACTTTGGAGTTCTCGCCGGTGGCGAGGTTGTCGATGGCATTGACAGTGCCCGAAATCAGTTCTTGTATTCGGGATAATGTCAGACGGAAAGAATTAACCGAGCTTTCAAGGCGTTTGAGCAGGTTGATGCTCATAAGGCGACGTATGCCTCTCTCGCGTCCGGCGCGAGAGAGGTTCGAGAACGTATCGCCGTCGCCCTTTGAATACTTGTCACGCATACTCGGAAGAATAAAGTCCGAGGGCGTGTAAATGGCGAGATTGAGATTCGAGACAATCTCGTAAATATCGTTATAGTTGACCGTGCTGTTTAAGTCGGTCAAGTCCGGGCGGCGAGTAATCGGAGCAAGTCGCGTAGGGAACTTACCAATGTCGGCAGTATCATAATATTGCTCGATATGCTTTCGGGAGCGTGCTATGGTTACGCTGTCGAGGACTTCAAAGAAATCGAAGCTGAGTGAGTCGAGCAAAGCCTTGGTGGTGCGCTCGCTGTCGGGCAGGTCAGACCAACGGTTGAAGGCGGCTTGCGCCTGACGGAAGATGTCATCAATGGTAGATGTTGTATTCAACAGAGCATTGATTTGGTCTGCCTCACCCTCGTAAGCGAGAGCAAGCTGATTTTTAAGGTCGTTAAAACGGTTGTTGACAGGCGTAGCCGACAACATAAGCACTTTCGTTTTAACGCCGGAGCGGATAACGCGGTTGAGCAACTGGAGATAGCGGTTCTCACGCGGATTCTCGTCGTTTTCGTCGGTGGTGACTTTGCCACCGTTGCGGAAGTTATGGCTTTCGTCAATAACGACAAGGTCAAAGTTGCCCCAGTTGATGCGTTCAAGGTCATAGCCGTTGGAGTTTCCATAACGGCGCGACAAGTCCGTATGGTAGAAAATATGATAGTTGAAGCGGTCACGCAACAACGGATTGTTTTCATACGGACTCTTGAATGTGTTCCAGTTATCATAGAGTTTCTTCGGGCAAAGCACGAGAATACTCTTGTTGCGCGATTGGTAATACTTGATTACCGAGAGCGCGGTAAAAGTCTTGCCGAGACCCACGGAGTCGGCAAGGATGCAACCGTTATATTTTTCCAACTTATTGATGATGGCGAGAGCTGCATCACGTTGGAAATTGTAGAGTTTGTTCCAGATGATTGACTCCTTGAAGCCGGTGGCTTCATTCGGCAGAACATCTTCCGAAATATCTTCAAGGAACTCATTGAAGATATTGTAGAGCGTAACAAAATAGATAAACTCCGGGGAGTTTTCTTTGTAAGCGTTGGTGATGTTGTCGAGCACCTGTTCCGTAACGACTTGCAGTTGCTCGCTGTCGTTCCAAATCTGATTGAAGATTTGGAGGAATTGCTGTGAGAAAGGAGCCTCCGCCTTGGTGATGGCGGTGGCAAGGTAATTGCCCCGTTCAGTACCAAGCTCAACACAAGTAAAGCCGTCGGCACCGGTATATGAAATATCGTCAGCGATAATCATAGGCGGTATTCCGGCGTTGGTGCGGTTCGACTTGAAGCACACCTTACGGCGAATCCATTCGGCGCACTCTTTGGCAACGGCTTTCAGAGAAAGTTCGTTGCGGAGTTTGATTTCAAACTCCGAGCCATAGAGGTCGCGTTCACGGTTGAGACGGGGAATATAAAACTCACGCTTTTGCTTGTCAGCCTTTTCGGTAACGAAAGAAGGCGAAGTAAAAATGAAGCGTAGTTCGGAAATATCACTCAACTGCTCTTTCAGTTCCTGAAAGGCGTAAATGGAAAAACAAGATGCAGCGATAGCCACCTTGGAGCCAGAGCGCAAGGTGACGAGCATATCGTCTTTAAGCGTCTTGTTTACGTTGTTGATAATTTCCATATACAAAAAAGAACTCCAGCGTAGCATCTGAAGGCCGACCTTATCGAGCTATGCTCGCTTCGCTTCTGCAAAGAACGCCTGTAACGACTACGAAGGGGTTCTCAAAGTTTTCTCGGCTCTCGCCTTATGTCTTTGTGATAATTATCCGGTCATTTTTCAGATTAGCGTTACTATTCCTAATTACAAATTTACAAAGAATTTCTGACATGACAATCGAATATACTCAGAAACATTGAAGTAACGCCCCGACAAGAGTGGGGATTCTTGTCGGGGCGTAGGGTGGAATTGCACATTAGTAGAGGCGGATGCAAGTGACGTCAGCATCGCTCAGGTCAGGCTGCAATTTAATTGTTTTGAGCACGGAGATATTCTTCTATTTCAATTTTTGCCTGAGCGATATTAG
>JAIDBM010000030.1 GCA_029056365.1 Muribaculaceae bacterium
CACGGCAACCTCGCAAACAATTACCTTACCTGGGCACTGATACTGACACTTATGAGTGCTGCAATCCTTATAATATTCTAAGATGAAACTCAAGAAATTCAAAGACAATCCGGTTCTCACTCCCAATGACGGCAACGAATGGGAATCGCTGGTAACCTGCAATCCCGGTGTAATCTACGACAACGGAATATACTATATGCTCTACCGCGCCGCCGGCAACGACAAAGACCATGTGATACGTTTTGGGCTGGCAACCAGCACCGATGGCTTCAATTTCAAGCGTGCCTCCGACAAACCGGTGTTCGGTCCCAGCGTCGATGGCCCGGACTCGGGCTGCGTGGAAGACCCTCGTATTGTGAAATTCGCCGATGACTTTTTTGTGACCTATGCCTACCGGGCCTATCCTCCGGGACAATACTGGAAATTCGACCATGATGTGGTAAACACTCCGGAATGCAGCGAATATATGCCTGCCGCCGTACGTAAAAATCTGGGTAACACAGCCCTGGCAGTAACAAAAGACTTCCGCAGCTACCGTCGGTTAGGGCGCATAACATCGCCGGTGCTCGACGATCGCGATGTAATCATTTTTCCCGAGAAGATAGATGGCAAATTTGTGATGCTGCATCGTCCAAAGCAGTTTATCGGAGCCAAATACGGCACCATGCAGCCGGCAATATGGCTGAAATACTCCAACGACCTGCTGGCCTGGGAAGACAAGGACAGCCATCTTCTGCTGACAGGCTTCGAAGGCAGCTGGGAGGAAAAGATTGGCGGAAGCACGCCCCCGATACTCACCGACCGCGGCTGGCTGATGCTATACCACGGTGTGGAAAACGGCGGACGCGGCCACTACCGTGTGGGCGCTGTGCTGCTCGACAAAGAAAACCCGCTGCACATTATCGGACGTACATGCGAGCCTATTCTTGAACCGGAAGAAGATCACGAAATCAATGGTTTCTACAATGGCTGTGTGTTTCCCACAGGCAATGTGATTGTAAAGGGCAAACTGATTGTGTACTATGGCTGCGCCGATAAACACATAGGTGTGGCCACATGCGACCTCGATGAGCTGCTCAACCATCTCGAGAGCGACAAATGCCGCCATGCCGCCGAGATAAGCATGAAGAATATTCGGGTCCGGGATTAAAATCATATCTTCAAAATAATACAACTCTATAATCGAATTTAACAAAAACAATCATTTATATCATCGTAACTTTGCATCCGTAATATTACACACGCATAAGTAAAACCATCAATTTACCGTTTCTTCCATGAAAATTATAAACAAGCCATTCGTCCGGACTCTGCTTTCGGTGTTGCTATGCATCGCAGCATTCAGCGGACACACAACAATGGCACAGACATCTCTGAAGACCCTCACTGTTTCGGGTGTCGTCACAGACGAAAACCACGAACCGCTTGCAGGAGTCTCGGTTGCTATAGACGGAACCACGAACACCGGCACCATCACCGACATCGACGGCCAGTATCTGCTGTCGGGCGTATCATCGGGCGCTACCCTTATTTTTTCATACGTTGGCATGGAAAGTATTGGCGTAGAAGTAAACGGACGCAATCGCATCGATGTCACGATGACACCCAACTCCACAGTACTTGACGAAGTAGTAGCCATAGGTTACGGCTCGATAAGGAAAAGCGATGTCACCGGTTCGGTGGCCTCGGTGAAACCCGAAACCTTGACCAACACCCCGGCCAATTCGGTGGAAAATCTTCTTCAAGGCCGCGCCCCCGGCCTGTCGGTAAACAACCCTTCGCAAGACCCCGGCGCATCATCGACCGTACGCATCCGAGGCGCAAGTTCGCTCAACGGCTCCAACTCGCCTCTGATAGTGGTCGACGGCTTTCCGCTTGGCGATGCGGGCGATCTGAAACAGGTGAATCCGTCCGACATCGTGGGCATCGAAATTCTTAAAGACGCATCAGCTTCGGCTATCTATGGCTCACGCGGTGCCAACGGTGTAATAATGATCAAAACCCGCCGCGCCGCAGAAGGCAAAACGGTGGTAACAGTACGCCAGCAACTGACCCTGTCGCAGAAGTCGACAAAGCTCGACCTGTGGCGCGACCCGGTGCTTATGGCCACTCTCAACAACGAAGCCCGCATCAACGGCGGTCTCGACCCTCTGTACGTGGGCAAGGTAAGTTCCACCGGCATCTACTATCCGTCAATCGACGAACTGATGACCACATGGGACATAAACACCCGCTGGGACGAACTGACCCTGCGCGACACTCCGTTGTCGAACAACACCACTGTGTCGGTTTCAAGCAGCAACGAAAAGACAATATTCTCGCTCAGCGCCAATTATTACAGCGAACAGGGCCTCTATATAAAAGATGACTACAGGAAATACGGATACAATCTGAACGTGGAACACCGAATCTTCAATAATTTCAAAGTCCAGGCCCGAAACATTCTCAGCCGAACCGAACGCAACGACAACAGTTCTCTGGCTTACTGGCGCAACCCCATATTTCCGGTATATGACTCCGAAGGCAACTACTATCTGACCAATGCCAACGATTTCGAGCATCCGCTGGCAATTTCCGAACTCCGGAAAAAACAGTCGAAAAGCATCGATGTAATATCATCGGGTGCGCTGATCTGGGATATTATACCGGGACTTGTACTGACCACCCAGCTCAACTACAAATTCGGCAGCTCCGTCAGCGACTCATATTATCCGATGAAATACACAGAGGCCGGTGAATTCAGCGGTGGCCAAGGCAACATAGGTAACTGGGAAGGACATAACCTGGTGTCGGAAACCTTCGCAAATTTCAACAGAGACTTCGGCAAGCACAACCTTGGCGCCATGCTCGGATATTCATATGAATACTATATGTCGCGGAGTTCGTCAATGACATCGCGAGGCTTTGTAAACGAATCGCTTGGCAACGAAAACATGAGTGCCGGCAATCCGGCTCAGTTCAGCGTCTCGAACAGCAAGGAACAGACCCGGCTCGTCTCCGGCATGGCTCGCATAAACTATTCATTCGACAACCGTTATCTCGCCACTGTAACTTTCCGCGCCGACGGGTCATCGAAGTTCGGCAAGAACAACAAATGGGCTTATTTCCCATCGGCGGCGATAAGCTGGAAAGCTCATCAGGAAGAATTCATACGCAATCTTGGAATCTTCGATGAACTGAAACCCCGACTGAGCTACGGTGTGTCCGGCAACCAGGGCATAAGTCCGTATCAGACTCTCAGCCGATATGGCTCTGAAAAATATTTCAACAACGGGGCATGGGTCACGACCATAGGCCCGGGATATGTTTCGGGATGGACCGGCCAGGACGGCATCTATCGCGTGTGGAGCGGCATACCGAATCCCGATCTTAAATGGGAGTCGACATCACAGTTTGACCTTGGACTCGACCTCGGTTTCCTGAACAACCGCCTGCGTGCCGGATTCGACTTCTACATAAAGAAAACCAAAGATCTGCTGCGCCAGCGCAATCTGGCTCTGTCGTCGGGCTACGACAAGATGTGGGTAAACGACGGCAACATAGAAAACCGGGGTGTGGAACTATCTCTCGACGCAATTATGCTCGACACCCGCGACTGGCGGCTCAGCGGCACTCTTATCCTGTCGCACAACCGCAATAAAATCACAAATCTGGGCAACTCGCTCACATCCGGACTCATCACCGACCCGAACACAGGCATGATGTTTGAATACACCGGCAACAACTACGAGCAATACCGCGACTATATCAACCTGCTTGCCATAGGCCAGCCAATCAACGTGTTCTACGGCTACAAGGTCGACGGTATCGTGCAGTCTCTCGACGAAGGAATACGCGCCGGACTTGAAGGAGACTATGCAATGCCCGGTGAATTCAAGTATGTGGACATCAACGGAGACGGGCAGATTACAGAAGCCGACAAGACAATAATCGGCAACCCGAACCCGGACCTGCAGCTGAGCCTTCAGCTCAACCTCGGCTGGCGCAACTGGGATTTAGGCATATTCTTCAACGGCGAATTCGGCAAAGACGTATACAACACCAAAGCCTTCGGCGAAGCAAGCAACTCACCCCTGCGCTGGACCACCGACAATCCTACCGACCGCTATCCGAGCCTGCGCGACGGACGACAGAACATGGTTTCCGACTGGTGGGTGGAAGACGGCTCGTTCATACGAATCCAGGACCTGACATTAGGCTACACATTCAACTTCAAAAAGAGCTGGATTTGCGATAAAATCAGAATCTACGCCAATGTGTCGAACCTCTATACTTTCTCAGGTTTCAAAGGGTACGACCCTGAGGTCGGACTCAACGGCATCTACACCGGCGGCTACCCGCGCCTGCGCAAATGGACATTCGGTGTTGACTTTAACTTCTAAAATTCCGAACTCATGAAAATCAAAATCAACATACTGGCAATAGCTTTAGGCGCCTCGGCAGTGCTGAGCTCGTGTAATCTTAACGAGACTCCCTACGGCTTCTATGCCGAAGACAACTTCTACAAAACCGCAGCCGATGCCGAGGCAGCAGTCAATTACGCTTACGGATGCATGACATTTCTGGAATATTCCCGCTCGGTGTTTTTTCTGGGCGACATGCCGTCCGACGCTCTCACTGCCAAAAGCGATGCCTCGAAAGACAATCAGGATCTCGACAAGTGGAAAATTGCCGACTTCTCTCAAAACGGAACCCTTGAAAATTTCTTCAAATACAGTTATATAGGCATTAACCGCAGCAACGCGGTGATAAAAAAGATTCCGGAATGCAGTTTCGATCAGGAACTTAAAGACCAGTATCTTGGCGAGGCATATTTCCTGCGGGCATACAACTATTTCAATCTGGTACGCAATTTCGGACTGGTGCCCATGCAGTACTCCGTGGTAGAGACACTTGACCAGACATCGGCCCCGCTCGCCGACAACCTCGACCGGGTCTATGACCTTATTCTCGGCGACTGTCGCAGAGCCGCCGACCTGATGGGTTCATACGGAGCGCCCCGCATGGGGCGGGCTGACCGCGTGGCTGCACAGGCGCTGGCGGCCAAGGCATACCTCTATGTGGCATCGGCCAAGGAACACGGGGTAAAGCTGTACCGCGACATGACACGCGACACAGAACAGATGTACGACAGTGCCGCCTATTTCGCCGACCGGGTGGTCAATGGCCAGAACGTGTATCATTTCGACAGCAGCCTGCTCGATATCTATGATGTGGAAAAGCCGGACGGTCCCGAACATATTTTCCTGATGGCCATGGACCGAAGCGGTACCAGCGAAGGCGAATACTCCAAGATTTCGAAAATGTTCATCCCTTACATCGACGGCGCAACGATATATCTGCGTCAGGGCGACAGCGAATCATTTATTCCATCGCACGATGGCTGGGGCGAATACCAGACCACTGCTGTATTCTATAACTCATTCGATGAAAACGACCTGCGCAAGAAGCACCTTATATGCGACAAAGTCTACAACGCATCAGGCGAGGTCATGGCCAAATATCCCGATAACTTTCAATATCCCTTCAGCCGAAAATATATCGACCCGCAGTTCTCGGGCGACAAAACCAGCACACGCCCGTTCCTGATCCGTTTCTCTGATGTGGCCCTGATTCTGGCCGAGGCTGTAGGGCCCACAGCGGAAGGCTACCGGCTGGTAAACTACATCCGCAACCGAGCCGGGTTGCCCGACCTTACTCCAGGCCTGGATGTGAACGACTTCCGCGAGGCAGTGTACCGCGAGCGCAGTTTCGAGCTTTCGTTCGAAGGCGACCGCATGTACGACATCCGCCGTTTCAACCGCGTAAGCGAAATCGAGGCTGCGAAAGGCATGTCGGAAAACGATGTGACTTTCTATCCCATTCCTCAGGCAGAAATCAATCTTAACGGTAGTCTCAGATAACAATGAAAACGACAATACTGAAATTATTCGCCGTGGCTTCCATGGCTGTCCTCTCTCAAGGCTGTGTCAAAGACCTGCAGGACGAAATCAACAACGGCAACTGGAACCACGAGCGCCAGGTGCTGGAGATAAAATTCGAAAATCAGGTCGGTCTGGCCACAATCGAAACCGTCGATGCCACCAGCGGCACCATCGACATAGCAATCAACGTGGGCGCTGTGCCCGACCTGTCGGACATCCGTCTGGAATCAATGCTGCTTTCATATCAGGCCACAGCTTCAATCAAACCCGGAGATGCCTTGAACTTCGAAAATCCGCAGCGCGCAGCCACAATGTCGGTAACCTCCACAACCGGTGAAACCCGCGTCTATACTGTACATGTAAATGAATTCACCGAAGATGTGACAGGCAGCTGGACTGTAGAAGTACTGACCGTCTACGGCGGCACCGGACCCGAATACGGAGGTGGAGCCATTATGCCGCTTGCCGACAAACCGTGGTGCTGGAACGAGGCTACCGGACCCATGGCCGAATGCGACAATATTCTTACATTTACCCTCGAGGGAGTGACCGATGAAGGCAACACCTATGGCACCTGCGTGAACAATCCCGGAGCCGACGGCAAATATTTCGATGCCATTTACATAGGCAATAATCCGGAAAGCGGCCAGAACGTGGACCTGCGCCACTTCTTCCGTCAGATTCCCGAGGGTGAGAGCAAATGGACCCGCGACTATTCGTCCGGCACCATCAGCTTCACCGACAAGGACGGCCGCATCACCACCGGTGCCTTTGTCGGAGCCTGCACCGAAGACATGGGTTATGAAAAGACCTTTACCATCACCGACAACGCCTTTGAATTCAACCTCAACGGCACCGACGACTGGACTAACATCTACACCGACTACGACAAGTTTGTGAAGAAGCCCCGCAAGTTCTGGATCACAGTAAAAAAACAATAAGGTTTATCTCCGCCGGGGCGGCCACATAGCTCCGCCCCGGTTCTTCTTCGAATCATGAAATCAAAATTACTCTCTGCCATATTCATTGCAGGTATGTCAGCCGCCTGCTCAGTACAGCCCGATGTGACCGTAAACGTAACCAACAAGGTCATAAACCCTGCATACATAGGCAACGGTGTGGAATGGGATCCATACGATGAAGCCGGAGCGTGGGGTGCGCCGCTCTCTGACAGCGACTGGCAGAAGCTTTTCGACCGCCTTGACTACATGCGCCCGGCCTACGTGCGCTGTATGATAAACAGTCCGTTCCGCTATTTCGACAGCGAAAGCGGCGAATACTGTCCCGACCGCAACAGCGAGTCGATTGAGCGTCTGCTTGGATATTGCCAGAAAAACAATATCATGGTTGTGTACGGCGAGTACAACCCTCCGACCTGGAACATGAAGCAGGACCAGCGCTGGGTTGACATGTCGGTAGCCTACCTCAACCGCCTTGTAACCGAAAAAGGCTTCAGCTGCATACGCCACTTTGTGATATTCAACGAACCCGATGGCGACTGGGCCTCGACCGACGGCGACTTCGACATGTGGCTGTCGATGGCCGGACGTTTCCATGCAAAAATGGCAGAATATCCCGGACTGCTTGACAATGTTTCGCTTGCCGGCCCGGATGTAGTGGCCGAATACCATAACCGCAACTCGAAGTACGACACTGCTGGATGGCTTGAACAGACCGTGAGCCGAGCCGACTCTCTCATAGGCCTGTACGACATACACGCGTACCCCGGGCAAGCAGAAGTGCGTTCCGGCGCTTACCGCAAGCTACTGCAAGGCTATCGTCACATAGTGCCTCAGAACAAGCAGGTGATACTCGGCGAGGCCGGCTACAAATACTGGCGCGAGGCCGACTCGCTGCTTATGGCCGAATACAACCATCGTGCCGAAGGGCATCCATTTACCAATGGCAGCGACTGCAACATGCTTGTATACGATAAGTTCTACGGGCTGGACATGGCACTGCTGGTGTCAGAGGTGATGAACTCCGGATTCTCAGGCGTGGCTGCCTGGATGCTCGACGATGCCATGCACTCGCAAGGCGACTCCGGCAAGCCCGAAGACATCAAACTCTGGGGTATGTGGAATATATTGGGCGAAGAAGTGTTCGGCGATGCAAGCCAGGAGGATGTGCGCCCGTGGTACTATACCTGGTCGCTTATGTGCCGCTGTTTTCCTGCGGGCTGTGATGTGACACGCAGCAGCTCAGACTGCAACGACATATTCACCGTATCGGCCATAGACGCAGAAGGCCGCATGAGTGTGGCTGTAATCAACGTTGGAGCTGACAGCCATCAAGTGGCTCTGAATCTGCCTCGCGCACTCAAAAATGCCGCATTGTTCAGCTACAGCGAGGCCGACGGCATAGCCCTTGGCCCGGACGGACTGCCTGCCGCTGTAATAAACAATATCTGCGACAATGCCTTGCGCATTCCCATGGATGCATACTCCATGATTATATTAACCGAAATAGACTTCTGAATATGCGATTCTTTCACTCTCTTACCGCATGCCTGCTTTCTTTGTCGATCTCTGCCTGCGATACCGCCGCAGAACCTTCGAACGATGACAATGACATCAGCCAGGCGACTGTGGCTCTGACTCTCTCCGACAAGCAGGCTACCGCCGAAACCAAGGCTCTGTACTCCAATCTGTGGTCCATAGCGCAGAAGGGATTCATGTTCGGCCATCACGACGACCTCATGTACGGCAGATACTGGTACAACGAGCCGGGGCGCTCCGACACCAAAGACGTCTGCGGCGACTACCCGGCTGTGTACAGCCTCGATTTCGCCGAACTGTCCGACAACAGAGCCGACGGAAACGAAAGCACTGAAATACGCCGCAGATGCATACTTGAAGCCCGCGAACGCGGCATGGTGATTACCGCCTGCGCCCACTGGAACAATCCGCTCACCGGAGGCGACTCATGGGACAACAGCAGCGACCGTACTGTAGCCGAAATCCTTACCGAAGGCTCTGAGGCCAACCGCACATTCACCGCATGGCTCGACCGTCTGGCCGACTTTCTGCTGAATCTTCGCGACAGCCAAGGACGCCTGGTTCCGATAATCTTCCGCCCGTTTCATGAACATACACAAAGCTGGTCGTGGTGGGGAAGTTCCTGCACAAGCGAACAGCAGTTCATCTCACTGTGGCAGTTTACTGTAAAATACCTGCGCGACACCAAGGGCGTACACCAGCTGATTTATGCAATCTCACCCCAGATGGACTCGCAAAAAAACAAAGAAGACTTCCTTTACCGCTGGCCTGGCGACGACTATGTCGACTTCATAGGCATGGACTGCTACCACGGACTCAGTCCCACGGTATTCGCCGCCAACATCAAGGAACTTTGCCTACTGTCAAAAGAAAAACTCAAACCCTGCGGCGTAACCGAAACCGGCGTTGAAGGCTTCACTGCCGCCGACTACTGGACAAAGCAGATTCTGACTCCGGCCACCGGACGGACGTTGTCGTTCATCGTAACATGGCGCAATAAATTCGTAGGCGGCAACGACAGTGACAACCATTACTACTCGGTATGGAAAGGACATCCGTCTGAGAAAGATTTTATTAAATTCCACAAAAGCTCATCAACGTATTTCTGCTCCGACCTCCCCGACATGTATACCATGGCCGAGGGCGTAAGCGTGGAATAACGCCGGATAAAAGAGGCTGTGTCAAAAATGAACTGCACTCCAAAAGTTTTGTGTTCAACTTTTGGGGTGCAGTTCACATTACGTGTATGGTGATGGAGCCGTCAGACAGCGCGGTATGGATAGGTACCGATAAGTCTGCCTGACATCAGAGCCGTGGCCTGCTTCGCACGGAGATACATTCCGTTTGCATTTTCACATTTTTTTTGTAATTTTGCATTCAGGATGCCGATGATGGCATGCCGCGAATTCCAACACTCCTCTCCAACCAATCAGAAACAGACTATGTATTTCGATGAGCTTGACCTAAGCGATGATATTCTTGATGCTCTCGACGCCATGCGGTTCGAGGAGTGTACACCGATTCAGGAACAAACCATTCCTCTTATTCTCGAAGGCGGCGACCTTATAGCCTGCGCACAGACAGGCACCGGCAAGACAGCCGCATATCTCCTGCCTGTGATCGACCGGATTGCAGACAATCCCGACCGAAGCGACAAAGTACAATGTCTCGTTATGTCGCCAACCCGCGAACTGGCCCAGCAGATCGACAGGCAGATGGAAGGCTTCGGCTTTTTTCTGCCGGTCAGCGCCATGGCCATTTACGGCGGTACCGATGGCGCAGGCTTTGCCCGCCAGCAACGAGGCCTGAAGATGGGTGCCGATGTTGTTATCGCAACCCCCGGACGGCTGCTCGACCACATCGCCATGGGTTATGTCGACCTGAGCGATGTCAGATACTTCATCCTCGATGAAGCCGACCGTATGCTCGACATGGGATTCTACGATGACATCATGCAGATTGCCAACCGTCTGCCAAAAGAGCGCCAGACTCTTATGTTCTCCGCCACCATGCCTCCGAAAACACGGAAACTCGCCAAGGAAATTCTTAACAACCCCACCGAAATCAGCATAGCCGTATCGCGCCCTACCGAAAAAATCGACCAGAGCGCGTTCATTTGCCACGAACAACAGAAAACGCCTTTGCTCCAGCTGCTGTTCAAGCAAACCGGCACAAGCCGTGTGATTGTGTTCGCATCATCCAAACTCAAAGTGAAGGAACTTACCCACGAGCTTCGCCGCAAACACTTCAAAGCCGCCGAAATGCACTCCGACCTCGACCAGAACCGTCGCGATGAGGTGATGCACGAATTCAGGAACGGCAGAATCGACATGCTGATAGCCACCGACATTCTGGCTCGCGGCATCGATGTCGACGACATAGCTCTGGTTGTGAACTACGATGTGCCCCGAGAAGCCGAAGACTATGTACACCGTATCGGACGCACGGCCCGCGCCGGTGCCGGAGGCATTGCCGTTACGATGGTAAACGAACGCGACATGCAACGCTTCGGAGGCATCGAACGTTTTCTCGGCTATGAAGTGCCGAAACGCGACATTCCGGAAGAATATGGCAAAGGTCCGGAATACAGGCCTGAGCGCTCCGACAGGAAACAAAACGCCAGAAAACAAAAATACAAATCTGCCGGAAAACCGCGCGGAAAACGACCGGACAATAAAAAAACGCCCGATTCCGATGCTACAAGGAAGCAGGCCACCGGAACCGAAAACATTAAATCGGGAGATTCTGCAAAAAAACGCCGGCGCCATTACAATTCAAAACGGAAAAACGACTCCGGGAACAGCAAAAACAACATCGACTGAACAATTCAATCAGATTCTATCTTATCTATTGTATGAAATCCATTCTTACAATCTCCGCACTGATTGTGCTGTCTGCCGTCACAGGATGCGGAGGAAATGGTAGACCTAATGTATCCGTAGCCGACACCACGGCGGTTGAGGATACCCCGCGTCTGTCGCCGGAGCAACAGCGTCTGAAGGACTCGCTCGACAGTATTGCCGCCCTGCCGCCGGATGTGCTCCGCAACGATGTGACCACTGTGGAACAGGCCGACTCGTTCATGCGACAGTCGGGTTACTGGACTGAATACAGCCAAGGCGTTATCGACACCATAGCACGGCAGAATATCGACTATGCCAACCGCCTGCTGCATAATCGCGAACCATATTTTCTCGTTGCCGACAAACAACGCATGATGGTTGTGCTGTACGACCGGTTCGGCCGTCCGAAACGTGGCTACAAAATGGCCTGCTCCGCACAATTCGGAACCAAACACGCCAAGCGCGACAACCGTACACCCGAAGGCTTTTTCTCGGCAGAAGGCATATACGACAGCACGGAATGGCTATTTACCGATGATGACGGCAACACTTCGGAGAAACGCGGCCAGTTCGGACCTCGTTTCATTCGCATAAAAGGAGCACCGATGATAGGCATACACGGCACCTGCGCTCCCTGGTCGAGAGGTCATCGCGCCTCACACGGATGCATGCGCATTCACAACGCACACATTCTGGAACTGGTTACATTTGCCACCAAAGGCATGCCTATAATCATTAGCCCATCCGACCGCGACCAACGTGTAAACCGTCAGGAAGGATACACGCGTATCACTCAGCTTCATCTGCCCAAAGTGGAAGAATCGCCCGTTGACGAAGACTTTCCCGGCCTGAAAGACTACCTCGAGCGCGAGAAACTGATTCAACACCGCAAAGATTCCATAGCCGCCGTTGAGCGGCGCCGCGAAGAACTGGCACGCGAACGGGAGGAAGTCCTCCGACAGGCTGAGGCAACAGATGAACCAGCCGACTCCACCGCTTCCGACAACGAAAACACTGATATATTTAACTGACCGCGGAGTGGAGGCATCCCTGCCTCCACAGTTCAGACGAAAGTATCATTCCAGATAAAATATCCGTCCGAAAACAGGCCGACTTGAAACAGGAAATCAAGTCGGCCTGTTTTCGGACAGACAGCAAAAAAAACAGCCGCAGGCCATCGGACCTGCGGCTGTTTTTATCGGTTATTATCAGTATATGCGGAATCAGTCGTTGAGCACTTCCACATGATCGGCACCATGCACCTCGCGTGCCTCATGGTAGATGCCCTCGATGTCGTCGCGGCTGCCGACTACAAGACGTTCGTACTCGCGAAGACCGGTACCGGCCGGTATGAGGTGTCCGCAGATTACGTTCTCCTTCATACCCTCGAGAGTGTCGGTCTTGCCGGCGATAGCAGCCTCGTTGAGAACCTTGGTGGTTTCCTGGAACGAAGCGGCCGAGATGAAGCTGGTGGTCTGCAGAGCCGCACGGGTGATACCCTGAAGTATCTGCTCCGAAGTAGCAGGCACGGCATCGCGCACTGTAATGAGCTTGAGGTCGCGGCGTTTCAGAGCCGAGTTCTCGTCGCGCAGCTTGCGGGCGGTGATTATCTGACCGGGCACAACATCCTCGCTGTCGCCGGCATCGGTAACCACTTTCTTACCCCATATGCGGTCGTTCTCATCCATAAACTCGCGTTTGTCAACAACCTGCTGCTCCAGGAAGCATGTATCGCCCGGGTCAAGA
This sequence comes from Muribaculaceae bacterium, assembly GCA_029056365.1. Taxonomy (GTDB): domain Bacteria; phylum Bacteroidota; class Bacteroidia; order Bacteroidales; family Muribaculaceae; genus CAG-873. Next base: position 13,012 of record JAIDBM010000030.1, read on the forward strand.
ATATTGACCTTGCGCATCATCTGGCGCACGATTACCTCGAAATGCTTGTCGTTGATCTTCACACCCTGCATACGGTATACATCCTGAACCTCGTTCACGATATATTCCTGCACTGCGGTCGGACCCATGATATTGAGAATATCGGCCGGAGTGATGGCACCGTCGGAAAGCGGAGTTCCCGCACGAACCACATCGTTCTGCTGAACAAGTATCTGCTTCGACAGCGGAACAAGATATTTCTTCACTTCGCCAAGTTTGCTTGTTACCGTAATCTCGCGGTTACCACGTTTTACCTTGCCGAATTCAACCTCGCCGTCGATTTCGCTCACGACAGCCGGGTTCGACGGGTTACGGGCCTCGAAAAGCTCGGTAACACGCGGCAGACCACCGGTAATGTCACCGGCACCACCGGTAGCACGCGGTATCTTCACCAGTGTCTCACCGGTCTTGATTTCATCGCCGTCCGACTTCATGAGGTGGGCGCCTACAGGCAGAGCGTATGTGATCAGAATCTGTCCGTTCTTGTCCACAATCTGGACTTCAGGCACCTTTGTACGGTCTTTCGATTCAATTACAACGCGGTCTTCAAGTCCCGACTGCTCATCGATGTCGACACGGAAGTTGATGTTCTCGGCAAGATTGCTGTACTGTATTGTACCGCCCTTTTCGCTGACGATAATAGCGTTGAAGGGGTCCCATTCGCAGATCACATCGCCGGGTTTCACCACATCGCCGTTGCTGAAATAGAGCTTCGAACCGTAAGGAATAGCGGCATTGGTCACCATCATCTTCGTTTTCGGGTCGATGATTCGCATTTCGGCGAGTCGTCCGATTACCACCTGTACGGGGCGTCCGTCTGAACTCTGCTCATCGGTGGTTACCGTACGGAGTTCCTCGATTTCGAGAGTACCGTTGTAACGCGATGTCACAGTCGAGATAGCGGCAATGTTCGAAGCCACACCACCGACGTGGAATGTACGCAGAGTCAGCTGAGTACCAGGCTCACCGATCGACTGAGCGGCGATTACGCCCACAGCCTCGCCTTTCTGCACCATGCGGTTGTTCGAAAGGTTGCGTCCGTAGCACTTGGCGCAGACACCCTTCTTCGACTCGCAAGTGAGCACCGAACGAATTTCGACACTCTCGATCGGAGATGCATCGATACGGTCGGCTGCGGCATCGTTGATTTCCTCGCCGGCGGCAACAATAATCTCACCGCTGAGCGGGTCGATGATGTCGTGAACCGAAACACGGCCGAGAATACGCTCTCCGAGCGAAGCCACAACCTCATCGTTGTTCTTTATCTCGGTACATACGAGGCCACGCAGAGTTCCGCAGTCTTCCTCGTTGATAATGACATCATGGGCCACGTCAACCAGACGACGGGTAAGATAACCGGCGTCGGCGGTCTTAAGCGCGGTATCCGCAAGACCCTTTCGGGCACCGTGAGTAGAGATAAAGTATTCCAGCACCGACAGACCCTCCTTGAAGTTCGCAAGAATCGGGTTTTCGATAATCTGACCGCCCTCGGCACCTGCCTTCTGCGGCTTGGCCATAAGACCACGCATACCGGCGAGCTGACGAATCTGGTCTTTCGAACCACGGGCTCCGGAATCGAGCATCATGAACACAGAGTTGAATCCCTGGTTGGCTTCGGTCATCTGTTTCATGAGGATATCGGTAAGCTGGCTGTTTACATGAGTCCAGATGTCGATTATCTGATTGTAACGTTCGGTATTGGTGATGAAACCCATGGAGTAGTTGTCCATCACTTCCTGAACCTGCTTGTAACCCTCGTTTACAATAGCCTCCTTTTCCGGCGGAATGATAACATCGCCAAGGTTGAACGACAGACCGCCACGGAAGGCCATGTAGTATCCGAGGTTCTTGATGTCGTCGAGGAACTGGGCCGAACGCGGAATACCGCATTTCTTGATAACCTTGGATATGATATTACGCAGCGATTTCTTTGACAGAATTTCGTTTACGTAGCCAATTTCCTTGGGCACATACTGGTTTACAAGCACTCGTCCGACCGATGTATCCTTTACCAGATGTTTTACCGGATTTCCGTTCTCATCAACATCGTCGACCATCACGGTTACGGGTGCGTGCAGTGTCACCTTGCCTTCGTTGTAGGCGATTTCGGCTTCTTCCGGACCATAGAAAATGGTACCTTCGCCCTTGTCGCCCTTGCGCAGCTTGGTGATATAGTACAGACCAAGCACCATGTCCTGCGAAGGCACGGTGATAGGAGCGCCGTTGGCCGGGTTAAGAATATTGTGGGCACCGAGCATCAGCATCTGAGCCTCGAGAATCGCCTCGTTGCCCAGAGGAAGGTGCACAGCCATCTGGTCGCCGTCGAAGTCGGCATTGAACGCCGTACATGCAAGCGGATGAAGCTGAATGGCCTTGCCTTCGATCATTTTGGGCTGGAAAGCCTGAATGCCGAGACGGTGAAGAGTCGGGGCACGGTTGAGGAGCACCGGATGTCCTTTCATCACATATTCCAGAATGTCCCATACCACCGGTTCCTTGCGGTCGACAATCTTTTTGGCGCTCTTGACAGTCTTTACAATACCACGCTCAATGAGCTTGCGGATTACAAAAGGCTTGTAAAGTTCCGCCGCCATATTCTTGGGAATACCGCATTCATGCATTTTCAGTTCCGGTCCGACAACGATTACCGAACGAGCCGAGTAATCGACACGCTTACCGAGAAGGTTCTGACGGAAGCGACCCTGCTTGCCCTTGAGCGAGTCGGAGAGTGACTTTAGCGGACGGTTCGCATCGGATTTCACGGCCGAAGACTTGCGGCTGTTGTCGAGCAGGCTGTCGACCGCCTCCTGAAGCATACGCTTCTCGTTGCGAAGAATCACATCGGGAGCCTTGATTTCAATCAGACGCTTCAGTCGGTTGTTTCGTATGATAACACGACGGTAGAGGTCGTTGAGGTCGGAAGTAGCGAAACGACCTCCGTCGAGGGGCACAAGCGGACGCAGTTCCGGCGGAATCACCGGCACAGCCTGAAGTATCATCCACTCCGGCTTGTTGCGGTTGCGCGAGGCACGGAAGCTTTCCACAACCTGCAGACGCTTGAGCGCTTCGGTCTTACGCTGCTGCGAGCCATCGGTATCGGCCTGATGGCGCAGCTGATACGACAACGCGTCAAGGTCAATTTCCTGAAGGAGCTCATAGATAGCCTCGGCACCCATGCGGGCAACGAACTTGTTGGGGTCGTTGTCTTCAAGCAGAGCGTTCTCACGCGGAAGCTTGTCGATTATGTCGAAATATTCTTCCTCGCTGAGCAGGTCCAGACGCTGTACTCCATCGACATTACCGGGGTTAATCACCACGTAGCGCTCATAATATATAACCGCATCGAGTTTTTTCGACGGCAGACCCAGCAGATAACCTATCTTGTTGGGCAGCGAACGGAAATACCAGATGTGGGCCACGGGCACCACCAGCTTGATGTGGCCCATGCGTTCACGGCGTACTTTCTTCTCTGTAACCTCAACACCGCAACGGTCACATACGATACCCTTGTAACGGATACGCTTGTACTTGCCGCAATGGCATTCATAGTCCTTTACCGGACCGAAAATGCGCTCGCAGAAGAGGCCGTCGCGCTCAGGCTTGTAAGTACGGTAGTTGATGGTTTCGGGTTTCAGTACCTCGCCGCTCGATTTCTCGAGGATTTCCTCGGGCGATGCAAGCCCGATGGAAATCTTCGAGAAAGCGTTTTTGGTTTTATTCTCTTTTCTAAAAGCCATATATGCTGTATAGTGAGTGGATTCGTTAGTTTTCGAGATTGATGCTCAGACCAAGACCGCGAAGCTCATGCAGCAACACATTGAGCGATTCGGGGATACCTGCAGCAGGCATCGGATCGCCCTTGACTATTGCCTCGTAAGCCTTGCTGCGGCCGTTGACATCGTCCGACTTGATTGTCAGAATTTCCTGAAGAATGTGCGATGCGCCGAATGCTTCCAGCGCCCAAACTTCCATCTCTCCGAAACGCTGACCGCCGAACTGGGCCTTACCGCCGAGAGGCTGCTGGGTAATGAGCGAGTACGGACCAATCGAACGTGCGTGCATCTTGTCCTCGACCATGTGACCGAGCTTAAGCATGTAGATCACGCCCACTGTGGCCGGCTGGTCAAAACGCTCGCCTGTGCCGCCGTCGTAAAGATATGTCTTGCCATAACGCGGCAGACCGGCCTTGTCGGTCCATTCGTTGAGGTCGTCCAGACTGGCACCGTCGAAAATCGGAGTGGCGAATTTCTCGCCAAGCTCACGGCCCGCCCATCCGAGCACAGTCTCGAATATCTGGCCAAGGTTCATACGCGAAGGCACACCCAGAGGGTTCAGACAGATGTCGACCGGAGTTCCGTCGGCAAGGAAGGGCATGTCTTCCTGACGCACGATACGCGACACGATACCCT
>JAIDBM010000300.1 GCA_029056365.1 Muribaculaceae bacterium
GGTCGAGGAATATCGATTCTATTTCTGCATCGTGCAATCGGTGTTCCCAGTCGTGCATGTGCATATTGCCTATGATTTCGGTGAAAATTTCCATAAATATAATTTGTTGAATGTTAATAACAGCAGATGCGTTGAATTTAAAACAAGCTGTTCCATAATTTGGTTTAAGTTCTCCACTCCGGACCACCAACTCCGGCAACCGACGGCGGAGATACCGACTCTTTTAGTAACGACGGCGACCCCGCCGTCGGCTCTGCGCAGGCTGTTACAAAGGCCTGCAACCGACGGCGGAGATACCGACTCCATTTAGTAACGACGGCGACCCCGCCGTCGGCTTTGCGCAGACTGTTACCCTGCAACCGTAGCGTTACTACGGCGATGATGCCCTTTGGACAACCGTGGAGGCAGGGATGCCTCCACGCCGTAGAAAGCGTCCCCGCCGATTTGACGGCGGGGACGCTTCAATATCATATTGCGTAATGCTTTATGAGAACCAGTACAGCTGGCCGAGGGCCACATTCTTAGCCGGATCGACGTATGCAAGTACACCGTCGACATATACGTTGAATGTTTCAGGATCGACTTCGATGCGCGGCATATTTCCGTTCAGTACCATGTCGGCCTTGCCGATATGACGGCAGCCGTGTACCGGATAGATTATGCTATCAAGTCCCAGACGGTCTTTGATTCCGGCATCGTAGGCCGCACGGCTCACAAACCGTGCCGTGGTGCTTGTGCGGGCCTTTCCGATGGCGCCGAACATCGGGCGCATATACACCGGCTGCGGAGTGGGCAGAGACGCATTCGGATCGCCCATCTGTGCCCAGTTGATCAGACCGCCCTTTATCACCATCTTTGGTTTGGTTCCGAAGAAGGCAGGCTCCCAGAGCACCAGGTCGGCCATCTTGCCTACAGCCACCGAACCCAGCAGGTCGCTGATTCCGTAGGTAATGGCCGGATTAAGAGTAATCTGCGCCAGATACCGCAGTACACGGAAGTTGTCGTTGTTCTCGGAGTCCTCAGGCAGCTTTCCACGGGCATCCTTCATATACGAAGCCATCTGGAATGTACGCATGAACGACTCGCCCACACGGCCCATGGCCTGTGAATCGCTCGACACCATTGAAATCACGCCAAGGTCGTGCAGGATGTTTTCGGCCGACTGTGTTTCCGGACGCACACGGCTTTCGGCAAAAGCCACATCCGACGGGATTGTCGGGTTAAGGTTATGGCAAACCATAATCATGTCGAAAAGCTCGGCTTCGGAATTTACTCCGAACGGCAATGTCGGGTTTGTGCTCGAAGGCAGCACATTGGCCATAGAAGCCACTTTCAGAAGGTCGGGAGCATGACCGCCGCCGGCGCCTTCGGTATGGTAGGTATGAATTGTGCGTCCATCGATAGCGGCAATGGTATCCTCTACATAGCCGCCTTCGTTCAGAGTATCGGTATGTATCGCCACCTGTACATCGTAGCGGTCGGCGCTCGACATACACGAGCGTATCGCAGCCGGAGTCGAACCCCAGTCTTCGTGAATCTTGAAACCCATGGCTCCGGCCTCGATCTGCTCGTCAAGAGTCTGACGCACCGAACTGTTGCCCTTTGCAAGGAAGCCCATGTTTATAGGCAGTTCCTCGGCCGATTCGAGCATCTTCTCGATATTCCACCGACCCGAAGTAATGGTGGTGCCGTTGGTTCCGTCGGTCGGGCCTATGCCGCCTCCAATCAGTGTGGTTATACCGTTGCTGAGGCAGTTGTAGGCCTGCTGGGGCGAAATGAAATGCACGTGGCCGTCGATACCTGCGGCAGTAAGAATCAGATGCTCACCCGATATGGCATCGGTGCTCGGACCGGTGCACAGACTCGGAGTCACACCCTGCATGATATTGGGGTTGCCGGCCTTGCCTATACCGGCTATCTTGCCGTCCTTTACACCCACATCGGCCTTTACCACACCCAATATCGGGTCGAGAATGGTAACATTGGTTATTACCAGGTCGAGTGATCCGGCATCAGAAGTCACTTCATTGGCGGTACCCATGCCGTCGCGGAGCGTCTTGCCGCCGCCATACACCACTTCATCGCCATAAACACGGAGATCTTTCTCAATCTCCACATAAAGGTTTGTATTGGCCAGACGGATTTTATCGCCTACAGTAGGGCCAAACAGGTTGTTGTTTTCTTGTCTTGATATTGTTGCCATGGCATTTCTTATTTTTTTGCTGTGGTGTCGGGAGTGGTGAATTCGGCATCCGCCTCGTCTCCGCTCACGTTTTTAAATCCGTATTCCTGAACTCTGCGCATAGCTTCGGTAGCCTTCGGATAGTAGCTCGGCTTGTCCTCGCCTCCGGTGTAACCGTTCACAAGGTCGTTGAAGCCGATTACACGGCGCTTGCCGTAATACGAGCACAGCTGAACTTCTTTTTCCTCGCCGGGCTCGAAGCGTACGGCGGTGGTGGCCGGGATGTCGAGATGCTTTCCGAATGCGGCCTTGCGGTCAAATTCCAGATATCGGTTCACCTCGAAAAAATGAAAGTGACTGCCTACCTGCACCGGACGGTCTCCGGTGTTGCGTACTTTCAGAGTAACTGTCTCGCGGTTGGTATTGTATTCCAGGTCGCCGTCGGCCAGAATAACGCCTCCCACAGGCACTGCCGTGGCGGGGGTAAAGCCGGCTGTTTTGGGTACTGCTATGTCGGGGGTACCCTGCACAATGCCTTCAGGAGTCTGATAGCTTGTATTTTTATCGTCGGTATTCATAAATTTGTGTTGTTGCGTCCCGAAGGGCGTGATTAAATAAAGCTTTAAAGAAAGAGAGAATGTGTGTGTCGGGCGCACTGCGTGCGCCTCAGTCCGGAATAAAGGAAAGAGAAGAACAACCCTACTTTATAGGGTGGTGTATCGATACCAGACGCGAACCATCGGTAAACACAGCCTCTACCTGAAGAAGGGTTATCATGTCGGCCACTCCGTCCATAACCTTGTCTTTGGTAAGTACGTTCGCGGCATCGTGCATCACTTCTTCAACGGTTTTGCCCTCCCGCGCTCCTTCGAGCGCCGCAGAGGTGATATAGGCTACCGACTCGGGGTAGTTAAGCTTCAGACCCTTGTTAAGGCGCCGTTCGGCTATCATGCCAAGTGTGAGCAGTTTGAGTTTGTCAAGCTCTTTAGGTGTCAGATGCATAAATTTCGTTTTTAACAGGTTAGCTATAGGCAGGGGCGCAACAACTCCCGCCGTGTTATCTGATACTAAAACGCCGCCTGCCGTTTTTTTGTTTATTGATTATGTAATAAAAAAAGTCCGGCCAAGGCCGGACTTTTTTATTGCGCGATCATTGATAAGTAAGTCGTGAAAATTAACTCATGTCAATCCTCAAGGTAGTATTCCAGTGTAGTTACCACACGGATATTCTTGATATAGGGTGTGAACTGGTCGCGGTCGGAAATGCTGAACTGGCCCTGCGATGCAGTTTTGATTTTTCCGAGCTTGCTGTCGGAATCCTGTGCGAACTTGTCGGCGGCCTCACGCGCCTTTGCAGTGGCATCGGCTATCATCTCGGGTTTTACGCTGTTGAGTTCAGTGTATTCGTAGGTGGTGGGATACTGGTAGTTTCCGGCTATTATGGCAATGCCCTCGCGCAACAGGTCGGCCTGCTTGTCGATGAGCTTGCGCACAAGCTCCACCTTCGAACTGGTAACAACGATAACGTTTGTAACGCTGTAGCGTGAGCTGATGTTTCCATCATCGCTATAGCGGTCGGCGATACGGTCGGTTACATCGGGAGAATTCACCGAAATCTCGCTTTCCTCTATGCCGTTCGATTTCAGGAACTGCAGAATCTTGTCGTTGGTGGCCTGGATTCTGTCGTAAATCTGAGGCAGGTCGTTACCCATTTCTTTAGTAACCAGGGGCCATGTAACCTTGTTGGCCTGTACTTCTTTTTCACATAGGCCGCGCACTGTCACCACACGGTCGCGCTCGCCATAGCTCTTGACGGCCGATTTCACACACAGGCCAAGCAGTACTATGCCCAGACCAATCAGAAAGGCCGAAATAACGGATGAATACTTCATTTTTTATTGTTTTATTTGATTGATTATTAACCCGGCTCTATATCGAGGCCATATTGCGGCTTATCCGCTCGGTATAAGGCAGAAGCTCCATGTAGTTGTTGAGATTGAAATCGCTCAGCAATCCCGCCGCGCGTGCCTGATAAAGGGCGCTCCCGAAATCGAACATAACCTGCCAGCGTTCGTTGAACTCGTCGTCGTCGCGCAGGCTGCGGCCGGTGGTCACACGCTGCGTGTCGTCTTCGATAAGCATCACCGAATCGGTTCGCTGCACAAGATATTCAAGCACCAGGTCATACTGTTCTATCATCTTGGCATACTCGTCCTGACTAAGGCTCTCGCCACGCGAGAGTTTGTCGGTCAGACTCGCGCAGGTGGCGGAGTCATACCCGCGTGAACACGATTCGAGCATGATCAGCGACATGGCCGCAACGGCAAGTAACACTACTGGTAATATGAGCTTGAATTTCATTTTCCGAAGTTATGTGATTTTTCTTCTTGTAACAATTATCGCATTGTCTTCGTTCACCCCTCAACGCGGAAAAGCGAGAAATTCACCGAGCCGTACACACGGTGCTCCATAAAACCGGGCAGATGCGAGAAATCATGGTTACGCGAATGTTCCACAACCACCAGTGTACCAGCCTCCACAAGCCGGCTGCCGAGTATTTTCTCAGGCACAGAGGCAAAGTCGGGCATGTCGTAGGGCGGATCGGCGAATATAAAGTCGAACGGCCCTGCCCCGCTCTCTATGAAACGGAACACATCGCCCTTTATAAGTCTGAGATTTGACACATTGAGCTGCTGCGCTACCTTACGTATAAAGTTATACTGCGTGGCAGCTTTTTCCACAGCGGTTACCTGGGCACATTCGCGCGAGAGCAGCTCGAATGTTATGGCTCCGGTTCCGGCAAAAAGGTCGAGAGCCGTTATACCGTCGAAGTCTATCAGGTTTTCAAGCACATTGAATATATTCTCTCGTGCGAAATCGGTTGTAGGACGCGCACTGATATTGGTCGGCACGTCAAACCGGCGCCGTCCGAATTTTCCTCGTATTATACGCATGGTCAGTCATGTGAATTTGGCCTGGCCGCAAGCGCCAGTTCCAGCGGAGCCTGGCGACAGAGGTCGGCGGGTATTATAAGCGGCATTACATAGTTTACATAATTGCGGAGCAGGGACTGAAGCTGTTCACGGCACTCTGTCGGAGCGGCAAGCATCATTTCGCCCTCCGTTCGGCTGAAGCCGGCCGTCTCGCATGCCGCAAGCACATAGTACAGGGCATCCGACACCCCCGACACCGGATAACTCGCGGCCAGCAGAAGCTGCTGCTTCGAGAACACAAGCACATCCACGCTGTGTCCGAGATACTGCACATACGCCCGCTGGCGGTTGCTACGCCGGCTCAGACGGCCGAAATAGGCGCACAGCCGCGACATATGGGTGCCTATATACGGGTTGTTGAAACTGCGGCGCAGGAATTTCAGCAACTCCTCATCGCAATAGCCCGCCATTTCTATCCCGAGCGAGGCTATGCCTTCGCCGATGCTCTCATCTCCCTGTCCGACAGTTGTCCAGGCTCCGAATCCCTGCGGCACGGGCAATGTGTCGCTACGGCGTATCAGCACCGACACCGAACGGAAGTCGGCAAGCAGCATCGGATTGGAATAAACTGCCTCCTCTACTGCCTTTACCTGCTGCAGGTGGTTCTTACCCAGTGCTATCTCGGCATAGATGGCCGTACTTTCCGCATCACAGCCCGGCACAAGCACCGAAATGCCGCTGTGGCTTATTTCCAGTGCAAGACAACGGCGCTGGGCATCGGCACAAGCGTCTGGTGTAAGGGGCAATGCTATGGGCAGGGTGTTCATATTGCAAATTTACTGATTTTATTTAATTCCTGCAAATCGGCTTCTACAACGGAACCGACTGCAAAAGGGGCCGTACCTGACTGGCACGGCCCCTTTTTGAAGTTGAAGCGCTTGTTGTTTTACCCCTGTTTTAGAGGAGACATATATTTTACTTCTTGGCTGCGGCCACGCGGTTGCGGCGCGAGTCGGTGAGGTAAGCCACCGGCGAAGCCACGTAGATGGTGGCCAGAGTGCCGATAACAACACCCCATATCATCGCGAACACAAAGCTGCGGATGGCGTCACCGCCGAGAATGAAGATACACAGCAGAACAAGCAGAGTCGAGCACGAGGTCATAATCGTACGACCGAGTGTGCTGTTGATCGACTTGTTGATGATGTTGAAGAACGATTCCTTGGGATAGAGACCCACATTCTCACGCACACGGTCGAATACCACCACGGTATCGTTGATCTGATAACCGATAACGGTAAGGATTGCGGCGATGAAGGTCTGGTCGATTTCCATAGCGAACGGAAGCACGCCATAGAACAGCGAGTAGAAACCGATAATGGCGAAGGCGGTGAAAGCCACGGCGGCAAGTGCGCCAAGCGAGAAGGCTACGTTGCGGAAACGAACCAGAATGTAGAGGAACATCGCTATCATGGCTATGATTACCGCTATATAGGCATCGGTACGCATGTCGTCGGCCACTGTCGGACCAACTTTCTGCGACTGTACTATGCCCTGGCTTGCATCGGTGGTGCTGAATTCCCTGTCGGTCATGCCGGCACGGAGATCCGATTTGAGCACTTCGAAGAGTTTGTCGGTGATTTCACGTTCTACCGCCGGATCACCGTCTTCAATCTTGTAGTTGGTGGAGATACGCACCTGGTCGGAACTCTGGATATTGATAACAGAAACCGAAGCACCGGGGAATGCCTGCTGCAGACGGCCCTCGATGTTGCTGCGGTCGACCGGATGGTCGAACTTCACAATATAGTTGCGGCCACCCGAGAAGTCGATGCCCTGGTTGAGACCGCGCACGAACAGCGACACAACCACAATGGCAACAATCACGCCCACTGCCGCGAAGCTTGCCTTGCGCTGACCAAGGAAGTTGATCTTTGAGTCGGTGAACATGCTGCGCGAGAGAGCGGTGCTGAACTGCAGGTCGGGGTTTTTCTTACCCTTGAAGTACCAGAGGAAGAACAGACGGCTCAGATATACTGCGGTGAAGAACGAGCACACCAGACCGATGATAAGTGTGGTGGCGAAGCCCTTGATAGGTCCTGTGCCGAATAGCAGCAGAATCACACCGGTGATAATCGAAGTGAGGTTCGAGTCGAAGATGGCCGAGAAGGCGTTGGAATAACCGTCGGCAATGGCGTTACGCGAATTCTTGCCTGCACGGAGTTCTTCTTTGGCACGCTCGAAGATAAGCACGTTGGCATCCACTGCCATACCCAGCGAAAGAACGATACCGGCGATACCCGACATGGTGAGTACGGCCTGGAACGATGCCAGAATACCGAGTGTGAAGAAGAGGTTGAATATCAGACATACGTTGGCAATCAGACCGGGTATCACGCCGTAGAAGGCTATCATGAATATCATCAGCAGAACCAATGCCACAACGAACGATATGAAACCGCTCTGGATGGCTTCCTCGCCCAGCGACGGGCCGATAACCATGTCGGATATGATGTTTACCTTGGCGTTCATCTGGCCCGACTTGAGCACGTTCACAAGGTCGGTGGCTTCTTCGACGGTGAAGTCGCCGGTAATCTGCGAGTTGCCTCCGTCGATTACCGAACGTACCGAAGGAGCCGAGTAAACGCGGTCGTCGAGCACGATGGCCACAGGAGCCTTGCCGTGTTCAACGGCCTCCTTGGTTACCTGCGCCCAGCGGCGTGCGGCATCGCTGTTCATGGTCATGCTCACCACGTTGCCCTGAAGGTTGTCGTAGTTGGTCGAAGCGTCGGTAACCACATTGCCGTAAAGGGCGGCGTGGCCGTTATCGCTTTTGAGCGCGTACAGACCGTATCCGAGACGGGTTTCCTTCTTTGTCTGCGGGTCGGTTACCACTTTGGGTTTCACGTCCCAGCGGAGCACGAGGTTGGCGGGGAGGTTGCGGCGTGCGGCAGGCGATTTGAGCAGCGCGTCGATTTCGTCCATGCTCTTTTTGTCGGGAGCATATCCGAGCACCACGCCGGGCTGCATCGAGCCGCTCTGCATCAGGGCTGCAAGAGGAGCTATGTTCTTTGTGCTGTCGGCGCCGAGGGCGGCTACAGCGGCCTGCATGCCCTGCTGAAGGCCTGCGAGTTCCTGGTTGTCGGTATAGAATGTCTTGTAGAATTCAAGAGCGGCCGAGCGCTGGAGCAGGTCGCGGACACGCTCGTGGTCCTTCACGCCGGGGAGTTCAAGCAGAATCTGTCCGTCCTTACCCTGAAGAACCTGAATGTTGGGCGATACCACACCGAACTGGTCGATACGGTTGCGGAGCACGTTGTTGGCGGT
>JAIDBM010000301.1 GCA_029056365.1 Muribaculaceae bacterium
ATACAGACATTGCCTGTATATCAGCGTGTCTATTCGATTCAGGATTTATTCAGAACTTGTGTTGAAGATTGGGAGAAATCGGTTACATCGAACTGGACTGATTGTGACAATATCTTTCTTTCTTCCAATGACCTTGCATTGGTCAACAAGATGCTGAAGGATGTCAGCGAACAGATAAAGACCATTGAGGTAAAACTCAATAACGTAGTTATGCTGATAAAATGATTGACTATACCGACGTTGACGCCAAGCTGGAGGAATATAGCGAGGCTTTTGACTTCTACATGGAATGTGGAGAGATGCCTCCATCCATGCCGCCCGATGATTGCCTCGCAGCTTATATGCAGGAGGTCATTGACAATAATCCTCAGATTGACGGTTCAGATGAGACATGGGTCGAGGTTCTGAAAGAAGACCTGATTTCATTCTTCGCTGCTTTGCTGGAACAGTTCCGGGCAATGCAGATTGAGGCAATGAAAGAACTTGCCATGATTGCCAAGTTCAACGAAGCACCTATCGAAAAAAAGCGTATGATGTGGACGGAGGTGTGTGGCATAATTGAATCGGGATACTCGAAATACGATGTTAATCTGGCCGGATACACTGCGCAGTTCAAGACCGACGACAAGGACGCTGTATTTTCGGCATTGACCGGCGATTGGGAAAATGCCTGTAAGGCAAAGCTCGACCAAAAAGAGCGTCAGATGTTGAATCGTGCTAAAATGCAGTTTGAGCAACTCAGTCGAGAGGCCGGCACGAGCGATTATGAAGATAAAAAGAAGGTAGAAAACTATGTCTACCGTTATCCGCAACTTAAAGAGATTGTGGATATGATTGGGCGTGACAAGGATTCATCGAAAGAAGAAAAGGATACTGTAGTGTATCGTTTCATGCCCACTTCTGTAGCTAAAAACAGCTCAGTCGAAGAAATTGACAGAGTAGAGTCAGGCGACAACTTAGAGCGAGTCCTTCCTGTGGAATTATCCATGCCTGAAGATATCTTCTTCAAGAGATATGCAACAAAAGAACTTCAGCAGTTTTCAAGTCCCGGTAAGGACAAACCAAAGAAGATTGAGGAGCATTGCAAAGACCCACGTCTGACCAAAGGACCAATTATCGTAAGTATCGATACCAGCGGTTCGATGTCGGGGCGACCTCAACAGATTGCTTTCTCGTTGCTCAAACAGTTGCTACGGATGGCAAAGAAACAGAAAAGACCTTGCTATCTAATCAGTTTCTCTGTCAGGTCAAAGTCTATTGACCTTGCCAAACCGCGCAATTGGCGTATGATTGACAATTTTTTGGAGCATAGTTATAGCGGTGGAACCGATGGCGAACAGATGCTTGCCGAGGCTATTCGCGTTCTGCAAAAAGGCACATACGAGATGGCCGATGTCCTTATTGTCTCAGACTTCGAGTTTCCTGTTCCCAACCCCTCCACTATGGAGAAAATAGACAAGGAGAAGGCTCTTGGTACTCGCTTCTATGGGCTGAAGATAGGCCATTACGGCGTAAAAGGTTATAAACTTATAATGGATAAAATATGGGAGGTGTAAAAGAAATTTCATGCAGGGGTCTAAAGGTCGAACATGCCTGTATCGACTGAAGTAAACCATATATGCAGTCCGTGGCCGGGAGACAACTCCTCGCTGAGTACTCCGACTCTTCCATCGGCAAGCCGGCACAGTGCCGAATAAGAACTTGGTTCCGGACATATTTCAACAGTTTTACGCCATACCGTTTCCACCGGGTCGTATACAAAGAGCGACACACAGCAACGGTGGGTGTGACTGTCGTTGATGCTGTGTACTATACGTCCGTCGGGCAGAACCAGCATATCGCCATTGCATGCCGGATCGGGCAAAGACGAACTGTGCTCTACCGCCGTCCAGCTTTTGCCTCCATCGAAACTTCGGGCGAATTTCCGCCAGCCTTTCCATCGGTTGCGGATGCTCATGAGAAGACTTCCATCGGCGAGTTCCGCCATTTTCGATTCATCGCCGTCGTTATCGACTGCCGGCGTGATTACTTCCCAACTGCGACCGCCATCGACGCTGCGCACCAACTCCGGCCGCAACCGAAACACACGGACACAGCCATACAAGAACCACGGCCAAGACCGTGTAAACCGAGCTGCCGGTCGTCATAGCAAATTGTTCATGGCGAAATACTTCCACAGAGGAGCCGCCATATTCGCCTGCCTTATCTCATCGCGAAGGAGCATCTGGCGCACCTCTTCACGTGTATAGAGTTTCACCTGTATGTCTTCTGTATTGTCGAGATTCTGCGAACCCAGTTTCTCCACTCCTACGGCAAGGAACGAATACGACAGATTGTTGTTCGCGGCCGCATTCGACGAGAGTACCGTTATCTGCTCCCATGTGCCGTTTCCATAACCCGTTTCTTCAAGGAGTTCGCGTCGGGCGCCCTCGAGCGGAGTCTCGCCTTCCTCCACGCAGCCGGCCACAAGCTCGGTGAGAACCTCGCCCAGGCCGTGACGGTATTGTTCCACCATTAGGAACATTCCATCGGCAGTTATTGCAACTATATTTACCCATGTGGGATACTCAAGCACATAATACTCAGGATGTATACGACCGTCGGGGAGTTCAAGACGGTCGCGGCGTGCCGTAAGCCAGGGGCGCCGAAAAATATATTCACTGTCGAGCAGCTTCCATTTCTGTACTTTCATGATTCATTCATTTTTTGCTGTCCACTCAAGTATAAGATTCTTACATTCTTCTGCCGTGTCGCAAGGCTCACACAGTGCTTCCACCGGACAGATTCCGGTGCCGGCTCTGTTGATGATGTTGTCGACAAGATTGCCGTATTCAATATCAACGCCCGAAGCGGAAAATAATTGTGCCGCAGGCCTGCTCAACACAGCGGCATACACCCGTTCCACTCCTCCGAGAATCATCAGCGCGGCCGCTCCTTTGCCTACAACCTTGTCGGCAACAAAGGCTCCCCGCAATATCTCGGGCTGTGTGTACAGAATATCCAGAAGGTCGTTTATTCCTCTCTGAGACCTCACATGCATGGTTCCGCCATTGAGCACCACGAGCGTGCAATCGCCGCATTCGAGACGCCGCACGGCATCGGCAGGATTACTATTTATATTACTCATAATCATACAAAATCAGAGTCGGTTCTATCAAAAGGCACACGCCCACAGCAGTCCTGATTGTCAACTCCAAATGCAAATATAGTGAAAATTCCTGACACTCGAAGTCCATCAGTACAATTCCTCCCCTGCTCCTTCTACTCAAGACACATTATCCAGTATTTGCCGGAGCCGGTAATAAACGGGCCGAAGCTGTGACATTTCAACATTTGTTGATGCCTACAATCTGAAAAATCGCTAACTTTGCATCGTGAAATTGTAATTCCCCACTCTATGAAACCAATAACTATCGCAGCAATAGCCTTGTCATGCGCCATATCGGCTGCGGCGCAGACCGAACGCACCGATTCGATTCCGGCTCTGGAACTACAGGAAATTGTAATACAGGCACCCAGAGTAATCCGCAAGGCTGATATGGATGTCTATCACCCTTCAAAAAGTGCTGTCGAACATTCGCAGAACGGCTTGCAGCTTCTGAACAATCTCATGATTCCTACCCTTGCCGTCAGCGATGCGCTTGGCACGATTCAAGCCGCAGGCCAGTCGGTACAGGTGCGCATCAACGGTCGCGAATCATCAATCGAACAGGTGCGCGCACTACAGCCCGAAACCATCAGGCGTGTGGAATGGATTGATAACCCCGGACTTCGCTACGGTGGTGCGAACTATGTGCTGAATTTTATCATAGCCAATCCTACCGTCGGCGGCTCGCTTATGACTCTGGCTCGCCCGTCGCTTAACCAGGCATGGGGTTTTTATATGGCTGATGCAAAATTCAACACCGGTCGCTCGCAGTGGGAAGTCGGCGGCAACCTCAAGCTAACCAACAAGTTGAAAACCCATCGTGATTATACGGAAACTTTCACATATCCCGATGGCTCGACCGTGACCCGCGACGAGACTTCGCGCGGCGGCACGATGGACAACTCATTTGCCAACGCCTGGGCGTCGTACAGCTACATAATTCCCGATACCACGGTGTTTATGGCCGAGTTCGGTCTGTTCCAGAAGCTCACCGACAAATTCCTATATAAAGGTCTTCTATCGCTCAGCGACGGTTCAGAGGATATTTTCTTGACCGACTCCCACGGCGACAAAGGCGGCACACCCTCGCTGTCGGTATACTGGCAACAGAATTTCGCGCATAAACAGATGTTTATTGTCAACTTCAACAGCTCGTTTTATTTCGGACGCAGCTACTCGGATTATATCGAGCAGTTGCCCGGCGCCACAAGCTATCTGACAGACATCCACACCAACATCAAAGACCGCAACCAGGCATACGCCATAGAGGCCGACTACATCAAGAACTGGCGCAACGGGCGTCTGACCGCCGGAGCGTCATACACCGCCAACCGAAACCGCTCACAGTATGAGAGTATTGGCGGCGAAGTTTTTCATCAGCGTCAGGACAAAGTTTATATCTTCGCCGAATATTTCCACCGTTTCGGCAAATGGAGTGCAACCGCCGGAATGGGTGTCCAGTATACCGATTTCCTTTTCAAAGAAACCAACCAGGGTACTCACACATGGAGTCCGCGCCCACAGGCCACAATTACATATTCGCTGAATCAGAATCACAATTTCAGGCTGAATTTCACATCGTGGCAATCCACACCGTCGCTGGCCGAAACCAACATTGTGCCTCAACAGCTTGACGGCTTCCAGTGGCGTGTGGGCAATCAGAATCTCAAGACCGCCAACTCCTATATGCTCACCCTCCGCTATGGCTTCAACGTGCCGCGCGTGAGTGGCTCGTTCGGGATACGCGCCTTCACTTCGCCCAACGCCATCACACCGCTTCTGCAATGGGAAGAAGACAAACTCATCACCACATACGAAAACAGCCGCGGACTGCAGAATCTCTCGTTCTTCCTTGCTCCACAGATTGAGGTCGTACCGAACTGGCTTTCGGCAAGTGGCTATATTCAATTCAGAATGGAGCGGATGCGCGGCAACGGATACACGCATCACAGCAACGCATGGAGCGGCAACGCGCAGATACAACTCATGCATTGGGGATTCGTGCTCAGCGGACAGTATATGAGAGCACAGCGCGACCTCTGGGGCGAGAAGATCAGCTGGGGCGAAGATCTGAACATCATCGACTTAAGTTATAACTGGAAATCATGGCAGTTCTCGGCGGGTGTAATAATGCCCTTTGGCAAATACGACCAAGGCAGCAAGTCGCTGAGCAAGTGGAACCGCAACGAGCAGCACATGCGCCTCGATATGCGCATGCCATACATCAGCGTATCATACAACCTGCAATGGGGCCGGCAGAAAAGCGGAGCGCGGAAACTCATGGAAGTTGACGCCAACGCCGACCGCTCTACCGCAGGAGGAAGATAACAACAGTTTTCTTCGCCCGGCACATCGTCAGCGAGTGCTACACCTTCAGCTCATCGACCGAACGGCAGATAATCAAATGCCGTTCGGGGATTTAAGATGCGTCAGCCGTGGCCTTTAACAGTCAGGCTCTTGTGTAATTTGTTATAATGTTGTAACTTTGTATTATAAAACAGAATCTGATATGGCAATGACAATAAACTCATCACCTGTACTGACAGGTGAATCAGCAAAAGCATTTTATGAAGAAGCTGAACGAAACGGGCAGCTCCCGACTCCACGTTTGTCGCCTGAAAGGGAGGCGCAGTTAAGAGAGTACGACCGCATGTGTCGGGAGTTTTATCATCAGTTATTTGGCAAACACAATGGCTGAGAGTTCGGTATTTGAGTTGGCTTCAGAAGCAATAAGAATGCCGTTTACACAGGAGGTGGCTTCTTTCTGCGAGCCAATCAGCTGTGATGCCCCCGACCTCGATGACTTCTTCAACAACACGGCGTTGTTCTACGACACTGAGATGTTGGGTAAAACATACGTATGGG
>JAIDBM010000302.1 GCA_029056365.1 Muribaculaceae bacterium
TCGCCGTAATCAGAAATAATCGAGTTTATCAACCTATTTTATCAGTTTAGGCTTGCACAAATCATAAAAATAATATTAGTCAACACTGGGGGGAACGGGGTCTCGGTTTGCCGTCGGCAGTTGTCAGATGCCGAATTCGCGCCGTATGTCGTCGACACGGTCGAGTTTTTCCCATGTGAACAGTTCCACTTCGCGGGTGAACGGATGGGCTGTGTGTGCGTCGAATGTTTTTGTTACGGTGCGGTTCGAGCGTCCTACGTGGCCGTAGCTTGCTGTCTCGCGGTAAATGGGATTGCGGAGCTTGAGGTTTTTCTCAATGCCATAGGGCGTGAGGTCGAACAGTTTTGAGATTGTTTCGGAAATCTCTGTATCGGACTTGTTGATTTTTGCGGTTCCGAATGTGTTGACATTCAGGCTTACAGGCTGAGCCACACCAATGGCATATGCCACCTGTACAAGAGCCCGCGACGCCACTCCGGCGGCAACGAGGTTCTTGGCTATGTGGCGTGCGGCATATGCGGCCGAGCGGTCGACTTTGCTGGGGTCTTTGCCTGAGAAGGCTCCGCCTCCGTGTGCGCCATGGCCTCCGTAGGTGTCGACAATGATTTTGCGTCCGGTGAGGCCTGTGTCGCCGTGAGGTCCGCCGATAACGAATTTTCCTGTGGGATTGACGTGGAGGGTGAACTCTCCGTCGAGCATGTGGCGCAGGTGCTCAGGCAGTTGTTCGCGCACACGCGGAATGAGTATGGACCGTACATCGCGGCCGATGATTTCCACCATTTTACGGTCGGCTTCGTCCTGGTTGAGTCCGCTGTTTTCCGGGGTTATGAATTCATCGTGCTGTGTGCTCACCACTATTGTGTCGATGCGCATAGGGGTTCCGCCCTCGTGGTCGTATTCAACTGTCACCTGGCTTTTTGAGTCGGGGCGCAGGTAGGTCATGTCGACTCCTTCGCGGCGTATCACTGCGAGTTCTTTTACAAGGGCGTGGCTCAGGGCCAGGCTGAGCGGAATGTACAGCGGGGTTTCGTCGGTGGCGTATCCGAACATCATTCCCTGGTCGCCGGCGCCCTGGTGTATGTTTTCCTCGCGCTCTACTCCACGGTTTATATCATCGCTTTGCTCATGTATGGCCGAAAAAACGCCGCATGAGTTGCCATCGAAGCGGAGGTCGCTGTGGTTGTAGCCTATTTCGTTGATTACACGGCGTGTAACTTCCTGAAGGTCGATGTATGCTTCGGATTTTACTTCGCCGGCAAGCACTACCTGACCTGTGGTTACAAGGGTTTCGCAGGCTACTTTCGACTGCGGGTCGCGGGCAAGGAATTCGTCGAGGATAGCGTCGGAGAGCTGGTCGGCCACTTTATCGGGATGGCCTTCGGAAACTGATTCCGATGTGAAAAGGTATTTCATAACTGATGTTTTTGTGCAAAAAAAAATCATGGTGGCGATTGACTGTCGCTTCCATGATGTGATGTAAAACCGCAGTAGGGGGCGTATTCCTTAAAGGCATACGCAGCGATTTTAGCATTTTTTCAAGTGGTTGCAAGCAGCCAAATCTGTCCACTGGCGGGTTTCCCGCTTTTCAGGTGCAAAGTTACGTGTTTTTTTTGAATCGCGCAAGATGCTGTTTTTTTAATGAATATTAAAGTTGGTTACGGATTATTGTCGGGGTGGCTTCTGAAGATTGTCCGGGGGCATGAGTGAGGTTCTTATGTGTAGTCATGTTTTTTTAGCTGCTCCGAGAGCGAGAACGCTCACCGATGCAGGCTTGCCTGCGGCAACGGCTTCGACGGCAGTGCGCATTGTGGCGCCTGTGGTTATGATGTCGTCTACAATCAGTACTCTGCGACCGTTTATTGCACCGGCATCGGTAAGCAGCATGCTGTCTTTGAGGTTATCGGCGCGTTCCGAGGCGCTGAGGCGGGTCTGGGTGCGGTGTTTTCGTGTGGCCTTGAGCAGATTGGCCACGGGCAGGCCGCATTCGCGGCTGATTCCTCGTGCGAGCCATTCGGTCTGGTTGTATCCTCTGACCATGCGTTTTGTCCAGTGCATGGGTGCGGGGATTATTATGTCGGCGAATGTAGCCGGGTGGCAGTTGTCGGCCGAGAGTTCGGCCGTGTACATTGCGGCCGCTTCGGAAATAAGTCGGGGCCGGTCGTGATATTTCGCATCGATTATCACTGCGGTTTCATCGTTTCCGCGATAATACCAGAACCATGCCATGGCTTTGTCGAGCGGAACGTGTGTGCCCAGCTGATGGTGCAGTTCGTTGAAGCTGTCGCGGTGCAGAAATGTTCGCGGTAGCCCGGCAAGACAGCCCAGACAGAGGCATGTTTCTTTGTCGGTGAGTGTCTTTCCACATGCCGGACAGCAGCGCGGCCATATGGCATCGGTGAGGGCGTTGTATAATTTGCCGGCAAAACGGCACACTGTTTGCATTAAAAGTAGTAAATTTGTAAATTATGATACTTGCAGGCTTTTTTCAGACCGTGGAGTTTTTTGTGATCGCAGCACTTGTGGCGGCTGCGGCGGTAGCTTATATGTGTATGCCCCGGTCGCGCGGTGAGGCGGTGCTTCATACCATCGGAGGCGAGTTGCTTGAAGGAGATGATTCTGCTCCGGGAAATACTGATGACTGCGGAGAGATTCAGATAGAGGTTCGCGACGATGGAGCCGTGGTTCTTACACGTACAGGAATCGGAGGCATTACCACCAGCGGAGCTGTCAGCCTTGCCGCTACGGTCACAGGCTTCGACATGCATATAGAGGAGCGTCGTACACGAGGATTTTCTGACGATCCGCTTGCTTCATCGGCCCGTTTCGTGCTCGATTTCCTTGCTCCCGACTGGTATCATGTGCGGTATTCCTATGGCGATGGCAGTGAATTCTGTTCGTTCCAGCTGCACGTCAGACCCGGAATAAAGATGCGCCGCCGTATCAGGCGGTGAACAGTTTCAGGAACATGGTTGAAATCTGAACATATATAATCAGGCCGACGATGTCGTTGCTTATCTGTATGAAGGGGCCGGTGGCGAGTGCGGGGTTGATTTTCAGTTTTTCCAGAGTCAGCGGCACTACGGTGCCGAGTATGGTGGCGAAC
>JAIDBM010000303.1 GCA_029056365.1 Muribaculaceae bacterium
GATGGCCATACACGACACCGAGACCATGAACATGGTTGCCGCTGAATTGAAAAAAATCAATCCGTCGATTTTCGTTTACGGCGAAGGCTGGACCGCCGGCGACTCTCCCCTGCCTCTGGAACGCAGGGCGCTGAAAGAAAATGTTGCAAAAATGAACGGAATTGCAGTTTTCTCCGACGACATACGCGATGCCATAAAAGGACACTACTCCAATGCCGAAGACCGTGGTTTCGCAACGGGCAAAGCAGGCAACGAGGAGACCGTGAAAATCGGCATCGTGGCTTCGACAGCCCACCCGCAGGTCGACTACAGCAAAGGCAACAATTCAAAGTTCGCCTATGCATCCGCTCCTACACAGATAATCAACTACGTGAGCTGCCACGACGACCTTAGTCTTACCGACAAACTGGCAAAATCTATGCCCGGAAGCTCCGAGGCCGACCGCCAGCGTGCCGCCAGACTCGCACAAACCATCGTGCTCACTTCGCAAGGCACCCCGTTCCTGTTTGCCGGCGAAGAAGTGTTCCGCGACAAAAAAGGCGTACACAACTCATACAAGTCGCCCGACTCAATCAACGCCATCGACTGGAACCTCAAGCACAGCAATGCCGAACAATTCAACTACTACCGCCAGCTTATCAGACTCAGGAAAGAGCACCCGGCATTCCGCATGACTACCGCCGACGACATTGCCCGTCATCTGGTATTCGACAATGTAAAACAAAACAATCTCATAAGTTACTCGCTCAAAGACCACGCCAACGGCGACAACTGGAAAGAGATAAAGCTTGTTTTCAACGGCAACTCCGAACCTGTATACATGAACATTCCCAAAGGCAACTGGACAATAATCGCCTATGACGGAAAAATCGACCCGGACGGAAGTCTTGGCACAACCCGCGGCGGCAAAACAGAGATTCCGCCCGTATCGGCCTATATTCTCGCACGCGAGTAAGAACGCTGAATTTCAGACTTCAGGCCCCTAAAATAAAATCAGCCGTGACCCGATACTGTAATGAGTCACGGCTGATTTATTATTTCAGTTTGTCATTATTTCAGTTTGTCGCTGAGACCATGAATCTTGTCGGCAAGATTATCGAGAAGATCACCGGCCTTGTCGGCTACATTGGCTCCGATTTCCTTGGCCTTGTCGGCAATATCGCCAGTCTTGTCGGCAATAGCTTCCTTGGCTGCGGCAGCCTTGTCGGCGATAACATCCTTGGCCTGCGAGGCCTTGTCGGCAATGGCTTCCTTGGCTGCTGCAGCCTTGTCGGCTATGTCTGATTTCTTTTCGGCAGCCTGCTGCTTCACAGCCTCTGCCTGATCCTTGACAGCTGTCTTGGCCTCGTCTACCGAAACCTGCGCTGCCGCCTTTGACATTTCAGCCGCCTGTCGGGCTGCTTCCTGAGGATTGAGTGTCATAGTATTTAGTGTTTTTAAAGTTAGTAATCAGAAAATACAACGTAAGTCAAATCCAAAAGTTAAAAGTAATAGAACATCAAATCCGAACGCCCGGAGAATGTCAGCCCGCAATTCATCAGT
>JAIDBM010000304.1 GCA_029056365.1 Muribaculaceae bacterium
GAGTATATCGTTGCCGCATCGAGTTTGTCCTGCTGGGCCTGATCGGTATATGTGCGTTTGTCGGTGAGTGCCCAGCCGGCTTTTTCGTTGAAACGATATCCTTCATACCACCATCCGTCGAGAACCGAGAAGTTAAGAACACCGTTCATTTCGGCTTTTTCTCCCGAAGTTCCGGATGCCTCAAGCGGACGGGTAGGGGTATTCAGCCAGATGTCGACACCGGTGACAAGACGCTTGGCTACAATCATGTTGTAGTCTTCCAGGAATATGATTTTACCCTGGAACTGCGGCATGCGGGAAATTTCGATTATCCGCTTGATCAGTCCCTGTCCTGCGCCATCGGCGGGGTGGGCCTTGCCTGAGAAAATGAACTGAACGGGGAACTGCTCGTTGTTTACAATCTTGGCCAGACGGTCGAGGTCGGTAAAGAGCAGATGCGCACGTTTGTATGTTGCAAAACGGCGAGCGAAGCCGATTATAAGAGCATTCGGATTGATTTTATCCACGATTTTCATTACAGCCGACGGATCGCCCTGATTGGCAAGCCATTTGGCCTTGAAATCGCGTTTTACGAAATTGATGAACTTGTTTTTGAGCAACATACGCATGTTCCAGATTTCTTCATCGGGAACGCTGAATATGCCCTTCCATGCTTTCGGGTCGCTCTGGTTTTCAAAAACCTGCTCTCCGAGTTTACGGGTATAGAATTCCTTCCACTCCGAAGCGGCCCATGTAGGCATGTGTACGCCGTTGGTTACATAACCGACATGGCTTTCACGCCAGTTGTAGCCTTTCCATATGCCTGCGAACATTTTTTTCGACACTTCGCCGTGCAGCCAGCTTACACCGTTTGCTTCCTGGCAGGTGTTGAGCGCGAACACGCTCATGGAGAATCGTTCGTTTGTGTTGGGGTTTTCACGGCCCATGTTCATCAGGTCGTTCCAGCTGATACCCAGCTTCGCGGGATATTCTCCCATGTATTTGCCGAAGAGGCTTTCATCGAAGTAGTCATGGCCGGCGGGCACAGGGGTATGCACGGTATAAAGGCTTGAAGCGCGAACAAGTTCGAGCGCTACATTGAAGTCGAGGTGGTCTTCGTTCACATAGTCGACAAGACGCTGCAGGTTGAGCAGGGCGGCATGGCCTTCGTTGCAGTGGTACAGCTGGCTCTTTATGCCGAGTTTCTTCAGCATGAGCACACCGCCGATACCGAGCAGATATTCCTGTTTGATACGGTTTTCCCAGTCGCCGCCATAGAGCTGGTGGGTGATGGGACGGTCGTACTCCGAGTTCATGTCGAAGTCGGTATCAAGCAGATAGAGTTTCATGCGTCCGACATTCACACGCCAGATGTGGCTGTAGATGATACGTCCGGGATAGGGAACCTCCAGAATCATCGGATGGCCGTTCTTGTCGAGCACCTGCTCTATGGGCAGCTGGTTGAAGTTCTGGGGTTCGTAGTTGGCTATCTGCTGTCCGTCAACGCTCAGGCTCTGGGTAAAGTAACCATAACGGTAGAGGAAGCCTACGGCTGTCATGTCGACACATGAGTCGCTTGCTTCTTTGATGTAGTCGCCTGCGAGTACGCCGAGACCGCCTGAATATATCTTGAGGCAGTTGCAAAGGCCGTATTCCATTGAAAAGTAGCTCACCGAAGGTACATCCTTGCGCATGGGCTTCTTCATGTATTCTTTAAAGTCGGCATATACACCGGCAATGCGGTCCATCATAATCTGGTCGCCGATGATTTCTTTCACGCGGTCGCCGCTGAGCTGCTGAAGGAGCATCACTGGGTTTTCACCAGTTGTACGCCACAAATCGGGGTCGAGTTCACGGAAAAGGTTCTTAGCCTCACTGTTCCATACCCACCACAGGTTTTTGGCCAGTTCGTCGAGGGCCTTGAGCTGGGAGGGAAGTTCAGACTTCACAGTGATGTCGCGCCACACGGGAGCGTTGGTATTGCTTACCGGAAGTTTCATAATTTATTGTTCTGATTGTGTTTTAGTTCATAAGGAGGTTGGCGTG
>JAIDBM010000305.1 GCA_029056365.1 Muribaculaceae bacterium
GTGTGGGACAGGATTCCGCAGCCTGTTGTCAACTTCATAGAGGCATACTGGCCCGGCAGCTATGCACGCTCGTATAATCAGGCTAAGGACGGAACAATAAGTGTGGATATCGCATATGGCCCCGACCTTACATTTACTTCGGACTACGGCTGGATAAGCGTCGACGGCAACGGACTGCCTTTGCCGCAGCAGTTTCTGTTCGACTGCATGCCTCAGGACCTCTACCGCTATCTGGAGGAAACCGAACTTACCGGCCAGGTGTTCAGCGCCGAGCGCAATGCCCGAACTTATGAGCTGGTGCTGCTCGACCAGAATCTCACCTACACCATCGCTACCGGTGAGATAAAATCAACACCTACCACACCTACTTCGCCAGCATGATATAGCAGGAAATTGGCGGAAAATTCGTAACTTTGCATCCTATGAAGATAAAGAAACTGGCGGTGGGTGCTCTGATGGGTATTGCCGCCGTGTCGGCCTGGGCCGACAAACCTCTGGTGGTGGCCCATCGCGGCTACTGGGATGCTCCGGGTTCGGCGCAGAATTCCATACGGTCGCTGGTAAAAGCCGACTCGGTAGGCGCTTACGCATCGGAATTCGATGTGTGGCGCAGCACCGATGGTGTGCTGTTTGTGAACCACGACGCAAAATTCAAGGGCGTTACTGCCTGCGAGGCAAGTTCGAAGGTGCTGTCGTGTGTGGAACTCGACAATGGCGAGCCTATGCCCACGCTGCGCCAGCTGCTTGAGCAGGCGCGGAAGCTGCCCGGCCTGCGGCTGGTGTTCGAACTCAAGGAACACCCCGACAAGGAGGCCGAGGCGCTTGCTGTAAAAGAGGGAATTCAGATGATAAAAGACATGGGGCTTGCCGGGCGTACCGACTATATCACTTTTTCGAAAGAAGCGTTGATAAACTTTGCAAGGTATGCCCCGGAGGGCAGTCTGGTGCAATATCTCACAGGCGACCTCACGCCCATGCAGGTGAAGGTGGTGGGCGGAAATGCAATCGACTATAATATAGGAACACTGCGCCGCCATTCCGAGTGGATCGACGAGGCACACCGGCTCGGCATGAAGGTGAATGTATGGACAGTCGACAAACCCGACGACATGCAGTGGTGTATCGACCATGGAGTGGATTTCATAACCACAAACAGGCCGGAGGAGCTCCGGAACCTTTTGTCGCGGTCGGGCGTTGCTGAGTAACGGCCATTATGGCGATTGCCGTGCCCGATGTCGGGGTGGAAACAGAACATACTGAGCGATAAGAAAAAAATAAAGGCCGAAAAATTTGTGTAAGTGAAGAAAAATTCGTTACTTTGCACTCTGTTTTATGGCACCTCCTTTAAAGCGGTTAAGAAGATGCACTTAGCGGCGATATGAGAACTGAGATGGCGGCCATAGGCGCTCAATAAAAAGAAAGAAAGAAAAGATAAACCAGTAACAGCCATGTCAAAGATTTGTCAAATTACCGGTAAGAAAGCTATGGTGGGCAACAACGTGTCGCACTCCAAGCGTCGTACCAAGCGCAAATTCAACGTCAACCTCTTCAACAAGAAATTCTATTGGGTAGAGCAGGGTGTTTGGATCAGCCTCACAATCTCCGCCGCCGGTCTCCGCACTATCAACAAACTTGGTCTGGACGCTGCTATGCGTCAGGCTGCCGAAAAGGGTTTCTTAACAGACAACGACATTAAATTCATAGGATTCTAAGAAGATGGCAAAGAAAGCAAAAGGTAATCGCGTGCAGGTTATCCTCGAATGCACCGAACATAAAGCCAGTGGTATGCCCGGTACTTCGCGCTATATCACCACCAAAAACCGCAAAAATACAACCGAGAGACTTGAGCTTAAGAAATACAACCCTGTTCTTAAGCGTGTAACCGTTCACAAAGAAATTAAATAATCCCGGCATAAAATGGCAAAGAAAACCGTAGCATCGCTCCAGAAAGGTGAAGGCCGTACCTACAGCAAAGTCATCAAGATGGTGAAATCCCCCAAAACAGGCGCCTACGTATTCAAAGAAGAAATGGTGCCCAACGACGCTGTCAAAGACGCCCTGAAATAAGATTCTCCCCCTGAAATATAATTGCCCCGAAGTCATATGGCTCCGGGGTTATTTTTTTGCTTTTCCAGAGGCGCATCGCAGGCTTTTTCACAACTGGCCGTAACGGCGGCGACCCCGCCGCCGTTACCCTTAGTTATAGAACTGATATAGTCTAAAAAGTGGACCAGAGGACCAGAGAACAAGAGATTAACTAAAGTTCTATAGTCTTAAAAGTGGACCAGTGAACGAGAAATCTATAGTCCTCTGGTTCTATGGTCTTAAAAATGGACCCGAGAGCCAGAGGACCAGAGATCTATAGTCCTATGGTTCTATAGTCTAAAAAGTGGACCAGAGGACCAGAGACCTATAGTTCTATGGTTCTATGGTCTTAAAAGTGGACCGGAGATCACGAGAAAAAGAGTAAAATA
>JAIDBM010000306.1 GCA_029056365.1 Muribaculaceae bacterium
CATCGGGAGCGCGTTTTATTGAAATGACAGAAAACTACCGCAGTTAACAAAACATAGTCGATTTTGCTAATAAACTTGCCTCCCGGATAGACAACCGGCTTAAGAGCACTCCCGGAACATCGGTGAAACGTAACGACGGCAGCGTCAGGATTCATCATCATGTATCACACACAATGTACCTGCCTCTTGTCAACGATCTGATGGCCAACCGACGGGAAGGCGATTCAACGTGCATACTCACCCAGACCAATGAGGAGGCTGTGATACTTGTGGCCTTGCTGCGCAAACACGGACTGAACAGCAAACTGGTGCAGAGTATGGACGGGTTACGGTTCTGGAACCTGGCCGAAGTACGAATGTTCCTGAAACTGATAAATTCATGCTCTCATACGCCGCTCATTGCCGACGACGCATGGGAAAGGGCGAAACAAAGCACTTTCGCCACATATGCCGGGTCGTCAAGTCTTCAGTATCTGCAAAAGTGTCTGTCGCTGTTCGAGCAGACAAACAAGGCAAAGTATCTCAACGACTTCAAGGAGTTTGTTTTTGAATCGTGCATCGAGGATTTCTATGACTTCTCAGGCACCGACATTGTAGTTTCCACCATCCACAAGGCCAAAGGACGCGAGTTCGACGATGTATACATGCTTATTTCCAACCCTGTAAACATCGGCAATGAATTATTGCGCCGGTATTATGTCGGGGCGACCCGTGCCAGAAACCGGCTGTCGGTCCACACCGATTCCTCTATTTTCGACAGTATGCCGGCCGATGAGCATCATGTTTGCCGGGAGCTGTTCGATATGCCGTCCGATGTTATTCTTCAACTGTCGCACAAGGATGTCAACCTCGGTTTCTTCAAAACCCGGAAGAACGAGATACTCGCTCTGAGAGCCGGGCAGGAACTCCGCTTTGAGAACAATTATCTTTACGACTGCAAAACGAATACAGCGCTTGCCCAATTATCTCAGAAAATGCAGCGCGAACTGCTGCGCTGGACAGAAAAAGGCTATCAAGTGGCTTTCGCCTCAATCCGTTTCATTGTGGCCTGGCGCCCGAAAGATGCCCCTAAAGAAGAGAAAGAACATGCCGTGCTGCTCATCGACCTGGCACTAAAAAGATTAACCAATACCTCCGAGCAATTATGACACTTGCAAAATTCTTACGCGACTGGACTCTCATCATTGCCATTCTGGCCGGCATAGCAGGATATTTCATATTCACCTGGCTACCTCTCGGGAGGCAGGTCCATGCCCTTGCGCACGACACCATGGCCACCCTGCAGCCTATGCTGATATTCGCCATGCTGTTTCTTACATTCTGCAAAGTCGACCCACGACATCTCCGTGTGTGCAAATGGCATCTGTGGCTGCTTCTTATTCAATGTGGTTTTTTCACCGCCATAGGCTGCGTACTGATACTCATGCCTCACAGCGGCATGAGAGTGATTCTCGAAGGAGCCATGATATGCCTCATATGCCCTACGGCCACCGCCGGAGCCGTTATCACGCGCAAACTCGGAGGTGATGTAAACAATATCACAACATACACGGTTATGATAAATCTTGCCGCCGCTGTTCTGATTCCATCGCTTGTTCCACTTGTACACCCCAACCCTCAGCTGTCGGCTCTCAGCTCGGCGTTATTGATTCTCTGCAAAGTGTTTCCGCTGCTGCTGTTTCCGCTGCTGTCGGCTATGCTGCTGCGTGTTCTATGTCCGTCGCTTACACAGCGCCTTGCATCGTATCAGGATGTCTCGTTCTATCTATGGGCCATCGCTCTTACTCTCGCAATAGCTGCCACAACCCGCAGCATAGCGCATTGCACTGTCGAACTCTCTGTTCAGTTGTGGCTCGTGGCGGTGTCACTGGCCTGTTGTATTTTCCAGTTTTGGCTCGGCCGAAAAATCGGTGCCCGATACAACGACACTATAACAGCCGGACAGGCGTTCGGTCAGAAAAACACTGTACTCGCCATATGGATCGGCTACACATTCTTTACTCCGATCACTGCAATAGCCGGAGGTTTCTACAGCATCTGGCACAACGTAATCAACTCCTACCAGCTTTACGAACACAAAAAATCAGAGCCGCTTAAACAGGAATCCGCTTCTTAGCAATAGCAATTTGAACACACCAAAGCAACACACAAGCGCAAAATTCTTGTATTTTTTATTATTTTTATTGCTTTTTTTATTTATTCCATTTATTATTTTTACATTTGCGCATAATACAAATCCTTAATAAAAAAAGTCTATGAAAAAACAAAAATACATTCTACCTCTACTCGCCTTTACTCCACTGGTGATGAATAGTCAGAATCATTTTACAGATGGAATGAAATGGCGTACACAGATATACGGGACCCATGAACCCGAAGTGGCCACAACAATAGAAGTCGTGACCATTGAAAAGACTACGGATGACAACAGCTTTAATCTGTATCGCTCATATGAGAATCACACATCCGATAGAACCCTTATAGCCTCTGTCAAAACTGAGGAATCCAAAGTATATTTTAACCCAATCGAAGGCAAATCGACTGAATGGTACCTGCTATATGATTTCAGTCTGAAACCCGGTGAAGGCTGTTTCGTATATAATCCATTGACACTCTCCGATGAATCAGTGCCATATAAAACCTATGTCAAGTGCGTTGACATAGACGAAAAGTCCAATGAACAATGGAGCATGCTGCGGCTCGATGAATACACCGACAATTCATGTTCTAATCTTATCGGCAATGGTTTATGGATTAGCGGACTGTCATCTCTGAACGGAATCCTGTACAACAACCGTTTTGGAGTTGATGGTTTCGGGTCTAAACTATTAGACGTTTCACTCAATGAGAGAATCCTGTATGCCAGTTCACAATCCGGAATTTCAGAAATAACTGATTCTTCTGAACCGAACGTCAGGGTTGATGGCCTGGATATTTATATTTCGGTAAATGACGATACTTATGGCACTATATATTCTCAAAGCGGAATGCATATAGGAAACTACAAATTCAGCAAAACGCCTACACATATAAGACTATCCGACAAGGGAGTCTATATTCTAAAACTCGAAAATAGCTCATTAAAATTATTAGTGCCTTAAAGACAGATACATGGCACTGACATGGGTTTTCAGTTCGCCGTCTCGTCTGAACTGTGGAGGCAGGTGAACTGTGGAGGCAGGGATGCCTCCACTCCGAATAACTAAAGCGCCCGCAGCGGATTTGCTGCGGGCGCTTTAAGTTTAAGTAGTTTATGTTTTCAACGGCAAAGAGCCTTGGCACTCTTGCCGCCGGCTATGGCTACATAGAAGCCCGGAGCCGTAGCAGTAAATACAGCTGTGCCGTTTCCATCGGCAGTTGCCGTACCGACAAGGCGTCCGGTAGTGTCGTAAACACTCATCTGCACATCGGCTTCGCCGACATATACAATCTGGAGTCCGTGCACACGGAAGGAAGCATCGGCTGTCTCCACCACATTCTCCACACCGCTCTGGTTCAGATTCACATAGCGTGGTTCGGAAGCGAGTGTACGGTTACCCTTGGCGTTCACAGCCGCAACGCTGTAGTAGAATTCATCCCTTACATTCATTTCAGGAGTAACAGCAAAGTCAAAACTGCAGGAAGTGCTGCCGGTAAGCAGTTTGTCAAAGCCCTCTACAGGAGCTATTTCCGCTCTTATCGTCAAGGCTGTAACATCGTCAAGGGAGAGAGCGCCACTCTCAGGATGACTGTACACTATGCGTCCCTGGCGGCTTGATGCCGGAGCATTCACAAGAACTGTAGTGCCGGTACCGCTTATCGGAGAAATTGTGTGAACGGTTTTCCATTCATCGTCAGCCGAGGCACGGAACTGAACCGAAATGGAATTGCCTGCGCCGTTGCCGCTGCCACGATACCAGAATTCCAGCGAACGAAGCTCGTTCTCGAACACCTGGGTTGTAAGGTGTCCGTTGTCTGCATCAAGGCGCAGAGCCGGAACTGCCTTTCCGCAATATGAGGCCACCGTGAAATTCTTGATTCCATTTGTGTTCCACCCGGAAGGAACGCTGATGCCATTATCGGCAGTAACTGTTACACTGCGTCCGTCTTTTACAGCCGAGATGCTTATCTCATAATCCACAGCGCCTTCCACCGGTTCCCAACGGGCGGTAAAGCCGTCCTTTCCAACATTGTCGGCCGGAAGTGTCTGCGGAATAAAGAATGCGAACGACATATCGGTAGTGCTCGCGCTGCCGGTGGCCGCCTCGGCCGAAACGGCCTGACCGGCCTTGGCCTTTATGCTGAAGTGATACAGCGTTTCCGGTTCAAGGCCTTCAACAACATGGCTCAGGCCTCGCACGCCTTTTTCATAGTAGCCGCCTACATAGTCATTTTCGCCTTTCCACACACTCAGCAGATACTGGCTGGCATCCTTCACCGCCTCCCATTCAAGTGTGAGGCTGTAGGGGGTGGAGGCTTCGGTCACTGCCGAAATCACTGTCGGATTGCCTATCGACTTGATTCCGCCGCACACATCAAAGCTTATTATTCCGTTCTCTTCCTTTATATTGGTAACGGGCAGCTCGAGGTCTACCCGGCTCCACGGATTTGCATCGTATGTGGTGATATTACGGCTGCCGGGGAAGGGTACGGCACTGTCGGGACATCTCAGGCCTCCGGCCTCGACAAGATCCACATACTGGTGCGTTGCATCGTTGTTCACTACATTGTCGTTGAACACCTTCTTGTCGTAGTCGATGTGCCATACAAGCATGCCGTGATGCGGCAGAAATGCATCCCAGCCCTGCAGCTGACGGTTTTCGAGGAAAAAGAATTCTGTCTCCTTGTCCGAGGGTATCAGACACGAGAAATTGCTCTCAAGGAGATGATCGAGATCCACACTCGCGGCACCGCTGATTGTCTGGAAATCAAGCCAGCTCAAAGCGTTTCGTTCGTATGACGAGAATGTAGGCGGAGTGCGCGAATTGTTGTTATACGGGCCGCCGGCCATTGTCGACCAGGTACCGGGTCCGTTGCCGCTGCCCTGGTTTACAGTGTCATACAGGTCGGGCAGGCCGAGCACATGGCCGAACTCATGACAGAATGTGCCGATTCCGTCTGGAACACCGCCATATACTGCCATCCATTCGTTGGAGCATGCGTAGTGGTTGAGTGCCTTGCCATCGAAACGATAGTTCTGGCCGCCGGCATACAACACATCCCAGCTGTGGGGCCATACCGATTCGGACGGACCGCCGGAAGCCTCTCCGGTACCGGCATAGAACACATAGATATTATCGATGATGCCATCGTCATCGGCATCATACAGACTGAAGTCCACTTCATCGTCAAGTAGCTGACACGCGTGGATTACCATCTGCTCGGGGTGCTCGTCAGCGCCGGTCCATGAGTTGTTTCGTCCGTAATAGCTACGCTTGTTGGGCAGTTCTACCGGTCCGACAACATCGAAAATCGGACGGAACTTACCGTTGCTCGACGCTATATAGAAGTCGCGGGCCGATCCGGTGGCGCCATTGTCGCTGAATCCTTCCTCGTTAAGCAGGCGATAGAAGTAATAATGGGCATTGGGGTTTGTGAATTGCACGTCCTGATAA
>JAIDBM010000307.1 GCA_029056365.1 Muribaculaceae bacterium
CCACATGGTCGTTGCTTGGTCCGGCGTTTGCCGTGATTCGCCCGGTGGCGGCTTTGGTAACAGCTGTGTTCGGAGGCATCGCGGTTGGGAAAACCGAGAAAGCCGGCCATTGTTCAGAGTGCATCGGAGATGACGCTGCACCGGAATCCGGCAATAAAAGTTTCGGAGCAAAACTTGCCGATGCTTTCCGCTATGGATATATCGACCTGGTTGCAAGTATCGGAGGATGGCTGGTGGCCGGACTGGTGATTGCTGCGTTGATAACAGTTTACGTGCCGTCGGACTTCTTTTCGGCTCTTGGAGCCACTCCGATACTGTCAATGCTGGCTGTACTTGTAGTGGCGATACCGATGTATGTATGTGCCACAGGCTCGATACCGATAGCCATGTCTTTGATAATGAAAGGCCTGTCGCCTGGAACCGCCCTGGTGCTGCTTATGGCCGGACCGGCGGCTAATTTCGCATCATTCACACTCGTGTCAAAAGAAATGGGACGCAAGGCCGCCTTGATATATCTCGGAGCTATTATAACAGGAGCGATTGTATTCGGATTGTTGATTGACTACGCACTGCCTTCGCAGTGGTTCGTGCCAGGCCACATGCATGGCTTGTGTGGCCATGAAGCCGGATTGAGTCTGTTCAAGACCGTCTGCTCCGGTATTCTCTCCATGCTTCTGCTGTATGCATTCATACGCCGGAAAAAACATAATCACAAACATATAAAAACAGAAGAAATGACAGAAGTATATCAGATCAAAGGCATGAATTGCCCGCATTGCCAGGCATCGGTAGCCAAAGCAATAACCTCGGTGGAGGGCGTTGAAAACGTAGATGTGAATCTGAGCGCCGGCACTGCCACAGTTGATGGAAACCATGACCCGGAAAAAATAATAGCAGCTGTGCACGCGGCGGGATTTGAAGCCTGCAAGGGGTAGAGCATTGCCGAAGCAGCGCACGCGGGATACATGCCGAAAAAAACGGCATGTATCCCGCGTTGTGATTATGTGCTTGAGAATCAAATATGCAGACGCGATTTGAAATGATGAGCCGTCAAAAATT
Organism: Muribaculaceae bacterium; assembly: GCA_029056365.1. GTDB lineage: Bacteria > Bacteroidota > Bacteroidia > Bacteroidales > Muribaculaceae > CAG-873. The sequence goes on from JAIDBM010000307.1 coordinate 1,060, forward strand.
TTTACATAAAAAATTGCAACTCCAACTGCAATTTATTAACTTTGTGCTTTAAAACATAGGCCCAAAGCCATAAAACAACATAGCTGAAATTCTATACCTTTGGGACTCAGTTGATTAAAAATAAACTATAAGAAATATAACCATTTATAATCAAAGAAAATGAAAAGAGTCTATACTTTCGGCGACGGTAAAGCGGAAGGCAACGCGTCAATGCGTAATCTGCTCGGCGGAAAAGGCGCCAACCTCGCAGAGATGAACCTCCTCGGCATGCCAGTGCCTCCCGGTTTCACCATCACAACCGAAGTCTGCACCGAATACACCCAGTACGGAAAAGAAGAAGTCGTAAAGAGAATCAAAGATGAGGTAGAAGCAGCTATCGCTCACGTTGAAGAACTTACAGGCAAAAAATTCAACGACCCCAAGAATCCTCTTCTTGTATCGGTACGTTCTGGCGCCCGCGCCTCGATGCCCGGTATGATGGACACAGTGCTTAACCTCGGCATGAATGACGACACCGTGGCTTCTCTCGCCGAAAAAAGCGGAAATCCGCGTTTCGCATGGGACAGCTACCGCCGTTTCGTTCAGATGTACGGCGATGTGGTTCTGGGCATGAAACCCAAATCGAAGACCGACATCGACCCCTTCGAGGAAATCATGGACAAGGTCAAAGAAGAAAAGGGTGTGAAACTCGACACCGAACTCGATGTAGAAGACCTCAAGACTCTTGTACACCTGTTCAAGGCAGCTGTAAAGGAATTCACAGGAAAAGACTTCCCCGACAGCGCATGGGAACAGCTCTGGGGCGGCATCTGTGCTGTGTTCGACAGCTGGATGAACGAGCGTGCCATCCTTTATCGCCGCATGAACCAGATACCCGAAGAGTGGGGTACCGCCGTGAACGTACAGGCCATGGTATACGGAAACATGGGTGAGAACTCCGCTACAGGCGTGGCCTTCAGCCGCGATGCCGCTACCGGAGAAAACATCTTCAACGGAGAATATCTTATCAACGCACAAGGCGAAGACGTTGTTGCCGGTATACGTACTCCCCAGCAGATCACTATCGAAGGCTCGCGCCGCTGGGCTGCTCTTCAGGGAATAAGCGAAGAAGAACGCGCCTCGAAATACCCCTCGCTCGAAGAATCGATGCCTGTTTGCGCAAACGAACTCTTCAAAATCGCCGACAGCCTCGAGGCCTATTACAAGGACATGCAGGACATGGAATTCACCATACAGGACGGTAAACTGTGGATGCTCCAGACTCGTAACGGAAAACGCACAGGTGCCGCAATGGTTAAAATCGCCATGGACCTTCTCCGCGCCGGCGAAATCGATGAAAAAACCGTGCTGATGAGAATGGAGCCGCAGAAACTCGACGAACTTCTCCACCCGGTATTCGACAAGACAGCTCTCAAACGTGCCAACGTAGTAGCAAAAGGTCTGCCCGCATCACCCGGTGCAGCCACAGGTCAGGTTGTGTTCTCGGCCGATGAAGCCGAAGCATGGGCTGAAAAGAAGAAAAAAGTAATCCTTGTCCGCATCGAAACATCACCCGAAGACCTCCGCGGTATGGCTGTAGCCCAGGGTATCCTCACAATGCGTGGAGGTATGACTTCGCACGCTGCAGTGGTTGCCCGCGGTATGGGCAAATGCTGTGTGTCGGGTGCCGGTGAAATCAAGGTCGACTATAAAGAGAAAACCGTTGAAATGGGTGGAAAACTTTACCACGAAGGCGACTGGATTTCGCTCAACGGCTCGACCGGTGAAGTTTATGACGGCCAGGTTCCCACTGCCGAACCCGAAATCGGCGGTGACTTCGGCGCCATCATGAACCTTGCATCGAAGTACACAAAAACTCTCGTACGCACCAACGCCGACTCGCCCCGCGATGCAAAGCAGGCACGCCACTTCGGCGCCCAGGGTATCGGTCTGTGCCGTACCGAGCACATGTTCTTCGAAGGCGACCGTATCAAGGCCATGCGTGAGATGATTATTGCCAGCGATGAAGAAGGACGCCGTCAGGCACTTGCAAAACTCCTTCCGATGCAGCGCGGCGACTTCGAAGGCATCTTCGAAGCAATGGACGGCTATGGTGTGACCATCCGACTTCTCGATCCCCCTCTGCACGAATTCGTACCCCATCAGACTGCAACTCAGAAAGAGCTTGCCGATGAAATGGGCATAAGCCTTGCCGATGTAAAGGCAAAGGTCGACAGCCTTGAGGAATTCAACCCCATGCTCGGCCACCGCGGTTGCCGTCTGGGCATCACATATCCCGAAATCACAGAAATGCAGGCCCGTGCTATTATCGAAGCCGCTCTTGCATGCAAGGCCAGAGGCATCGATGTGCATCCTGAAATAATGATTCCTCTGGTGGGATCGCTGAAAGAAATCCAGCATCAGGCAAATGTAATCAATGAAACTGCCGCTAAAGTATTTGATGAGCAGGGCCGTTCGATTCCCTACCTCGTAGGAACCATGATAGAAGTTCCCCGTGCCGCTCTGACTGCAAACGAAATCGCAACAGTGGCCGACTTCTTCAGCTTCGGAACCAACGACCTCACTCAGATGACATTCGGTTTCTCGCGTGACGATGCTCCCAAATTCCTCAAATTCTACAAGGAGCACGGCATCATCAAGACCGATCCCTTCGAAGTACTCGACCAGGAAGGTGTTGGCCAGCTCGTGCGTATGGGCGTAGAAAAAGGCCGTGGCACCAAGCCTGAACTCAAGGTAGGCATCTGCGGCGAACACGGCGGCGAACCTTCTTCAGTGAAGTTCTGCGCCAAGCTCGGCATGAACTATGTAAGCTGCTCGCCTTTCCGCGTGCCCATCGCCCGCGTAGCAGCGGCCCAGGCTGCAATAGAGGACTAATCCCCTTCGACTGAATATAAGAATTCAATAACAAGGCGGGGATTTCGAATCATCGGAATCCCCGCCTTTCTTAATCTCTCTATGAATATGTCAGAAGCTGAAATGAATGCCTATAGGTTCAATTCCGGCAAGGAACCGACTGACGAAATGCTTGCACAAATTATGCGCGAAGTGGCAGAAGATGCTAAAAAAAGCAATGAAGAAGCTGCCAACAAGCACCTTGATGATATGCGACGAGAAATGATAGCAGATGAGGCGAAATGGGCCGACCGCATAAATGAAATTAGGAATGGCAAGCATTGAACATAAACCGGAAATGATTATAATTGCCGGACCAAATGGGTCGGGCAAAACTTCCATTACCCAAAAGTTTCTCCATCATGAGTGGGCGGAAGGGACCATTTATATCAATCCTGATCAGGTTGCCAAAGACATGTTCGGAGACTGGAACAATGAGGCAGCCGTATTAAAAGCAGCCAACTATTGCTCTGAACTTCGCGAGCGATGTCTTGCCAAGAAGAAAAGTTTTGTATTCGAGACTGTCTTTTCTGCTCAGGATAAAATTGATTTCGTAATACGAGCAAAAGAAGCAGGCTTCTTTATCAGATTATTTTTCATTTCAACAACGAATCCGACAGTCAATGCCTCGCGTATTGCTAATAGAGTAATGAAAGGCGGGCATGATGTTCCAATCAAAAAAATTATCTCGCGCTATTATAAGTCTATCAGGAATTGTAAGACTATTGCTTTGATAATAGACCGACTTTATGTTTACGACAACTCTATCGACGATGCAGACGCCCGCCCCCTATTCCGTCTCACTAATGGTCAAATAGCAAAGCAATACACAACCGATATCCCCGAATGGGCCCAAACCCTATTGAAAGATGCGCGCAATTATAATTCGGAACATTAGCTTGCATGCCGCCGTTTTCGTTGAGCACGACGTCACGTCGCAATGGTTGAAATTTCAGCCTCCGACGTGGCCTTTGAGTGAGATGTAATATGCGGTCTTGGACATGGCAAAACTAACTTTGCCACGAAGTTACTGCTATATATAAGTGGGTAAAAAGACACGTAAATTCATAGAATTATCATAATTTTGCAACAGGGATAGAAAATAATATTATCTAAGGTTAATATCGGCAATACATCATATCCTAGAACAGGTCTACTGTGTGGTGAAATTTGTGAGAATTATTCCAATACGGTATTTAAAGGCGCAACATTTACCCCTGGCGGATGCAG
>JAIDBM010000308.1 GCA_029056365.1 Muribaculaceae bacterium
GAAGGTTATGTGACGTCCGTCGGCGAGCTGAACGCTGTATGAGCCTATGTGCTGTGTTATGCCTCCGGCCTCGCCGGCAATCACGTTGGCGTGGCGGATGTAGTCGAGCAGCGAGGTTTTGCCGTGGTCGACGTGACCCATCACGGTCACCACCGGCGGACGGCTTACGAGATCTGCTTCATCGTCGGCCTCCTGAGCGATGGCATCGGCTACTTCGGCCGAAACGTATTCGGTCTTGAAGCCGAATTCCTCGGCCACTATGTTTATTGTCTCGGCATCGAGGCGCTGGTTTATCGAAACCATCACACCGATGTTCATACAAGTGGCGATAACGTTGTTGACCGGCACGTCCATCATTATGGCGAGGTCGTTTGCGGTAACGAATTCGGTAAGTTTCAGCACCTTGCTTTCGGCCTGTTCGGCACGTGCGGCCTCGCGCTCGCGGTTTGCGTTAGCCTCGCGTTTTTCCTTACGCCACTTGGCGCCTTTCTTGAGGCCCTTGTCTTTTGAGGTAAGACGCGCGAGGGTTTCCTTTACCTGCTTCTGTACGTCTTCCTCGCTCACCTCCACGTGCTGAGGCGCCGGTTTGCGCGAAGCGTTTCTGTCTTTGCGCGAGTTGCGTCCGCCGCCGTTCTGCTGGCCGTTGTTGCGACCGCCGCCCTGTGCGGAAGAACCGCCGCCATTGCGTGGTCCGCGGTTGTCGGATGTCTCACGGCCGGCTTTTTCGACATCGATTTTCTCTTTACCACCGATACGGCGCCGTTTCCGGCGGTCGCCACCGGCCGCGTTTCCGGCCCCCTGGGCAGTTGCGCCCTGGTTGGCGGAGCCGTTCTGCTGGCCGTTACGTCCGCCGCGACGGTCGTTTGATTTTTTCTTCGGACGTGTCGACTGGTTCAACGCATCAAGGTCGATTTTGCCTATGATGTTGAGAGTCGGGCCGGCGACTGTGCGCTCGGGCACAAATACATCGGGGTCTTTGGCCGGTTGCTGAGGCGCGGTTTCAGGCTTCGCTGCAACCTGCTCGTTCTGCTTTTCAGGTTTTACTTCCAAATTGGATTGATTTGTTGTAGTAGAAGGTTTTGTGTTGTTGGCGGTGGTTTCAGAGGCCGGAGTCTTTTCGGTAACTTTCGGAGCTTCGGCTTTGGGGGGTTCCGGCACGGCTACAGGCGCCACTTCAGGAGCTGGAGCAGCCGGAGCTGTGGCCGGAGCCTCCGGAGATTTGGGAGCTGGGGCAGCTACGGGCGCGTTTTTTTCTGCGTCCACTGGCTTGCTGCTGTTTTCGGCCTTGGTTTTTTCCACCGGTTTACGCACCGGCATACCGTGCCTGTCGAGTTCAATTTTGCCTAAGATTCGCGGCTTATTGGCTTCCGATTTCAGTTTAACCGGTTCGGCTGTAGCGTTATCGGGGGCAGCTTGCGCTTTTGAGCGCTGCTCGTTGCGGCGCCCTACGGAGGCGCTGTCGGAGCGTTTCTTCATGTCTTTGTCCTGACTGAATTCTTTGGTGAGCAGAGCCACCACAGAATCGTCAACACGTGTGTTGGGACTTACATTGTCGTCGATTTGTATGTTCTTTTTGTGCAGGAACTCAATCACCGTGGGCAGTGCCACGTTGAGTTCCTTTGCTACAGTGCTTATCTTTGTTTTCGCCATATAAGTCGTTTAGGTGTTATCGTTGTTTGTTTTTTCGCCGCCAAGTCCGGGGTGGGTACCCGCCGGAACAAGGGCTTAGTCTTCGAATTCGGCCTTGAGAACTTCGATCACATGGTCGACGGTGTCTTCTTCAAGGTCGGCTTTTTCGATGAGGTCCTCGCGTTTGGCGTTTAGCACGCCTTTTGCGGTGACGCAACCGATATTCTTGAGTGCGTCGATTACCCATTCGTCGATTTCGTCTTTGAATTCATCGAGGTAGATGTCTTCATCGAAGCTTTCCTCGCTGTCGCGGTATACGTCGATGGTGTATCCGGTGAGCATGGAGGCGAGTTTGATGTTCAGGCCGTTCTTGCCGATAGCGAGCGAAACTTCTTCGGGGCGCAGGAATACTTCGGCCTTGCGTTCTTCTTCGTCGAGGCGTATTGATGAAACCCTGGCCGGAGAGAGGGCACGCTGTATGAACAGCGAGGGGTTCGAGGTGTAGTTTATCACATCGATGTTTTCGTTGCGGAGTTCGCGCACGATGCCGTGTATACGCGAGCCTTTTACGCCCACGCACGCTCCCACCGGGTCGATACGGTCGTCGTAGGATTCAACGGCAATCTTTGCTCTCTCGCCCGGTATGCGTGCCACGGCGCGGATGTTTATCAGGCCGTCGTGTATTTCGGGAACCTCGAGTTCGAACAGCCGGCGCAGGAACTGCTCGTTGGTGCGGCTTACGGTGATTTTGGGGTTGTTGTTCTTGTTGTCGACATTGGCAATCACGGCGCGCACAGTCTCGCCCTTGCGGAAGAAGTCGCCGGGAATGGCCTCGCTGCGGGGCAGCAGCAGTTCGTTGTTGTCGGAGTCGACAAGCAGCGTTTCCTTCGACCAGGTCTGATATACCTCGCCGCTTACCAGCTCGCCTTCGAGTTCCTTGAATTTTGCATATATGGCTTCTTTCTGCAGGTCGAGAATCTTCGACTGGAGAGTCTGGCGCAGAGTGAGGATGGCGCGTCGGCCGAACTTTTCAAAGAAAATTTCCTTGGTGTGTTCTTCTCCGACTTCGGCATCGGGGTCGTCGTCTTCCCGGGCATCGGAAAGAGAAATCTGCAGATTGGGATTCTCTACCTCTCCGTCGGGCACCACGGTGAGATTCTGAAAAATCTGCACGTCGCCTTTGTCGGGGTTGAGTATGACATCGAGATTCTCATCGGTGCCGAACATCTTGGCCAGCACGTTTCGGAACGATTCCTCAAGCACGCTTATCATTGTGGTCTTGTCGATGTTCTTCAGTTCCTTGAATTCGGCGAACTGCTCGACCATGTTCGGGGTAGCTTCTTTTTTAGCCATATATTTTTTCCGTTTTTTGAATTATCAGAATGATATGAGATATTTTACCGATTTGCAGTCGGTGAAGGCGAAGGTCTCGGGCTGCATTTCCACAGTGGGGCGCTTTGCTCCGGGGGCTTTCACCTTTACGGGCACCTCAACGGTAAAGGAGTCGTCGGTATCGCTCACCTGCACGAGGGTTCCCCGCAGTTTGCGACCGTCGCGGGTAAGGACCTCCACTTCATTGCCTATGTTCTTGACATACTGGCCGCGCACCTTGAATGGCGCGGTGAGCCCGGCGCTTCCCACCTCAAGGGTATAGTCCTCGGCTTCGCGGTCGAAGGCGGCCTCTATTTCCCTGGTTATGCGGGCGCAGGTGTCGATGTCGATTCCCGAGGCGGAGTCGAGCTCCACCACGATGTCGTTCTGAGGCGACACTTTTATTTCTACCACAAACATGTCGGTGCCGTCGATGGCTGCCAGAACTGTGGATTTGAGTAATTCCTTGTCTATCATTTTCTATGATTTATATACAAAGCGGAGGGGGCACTGCTGCCCCCTCCGGTTCGAGTGTTGCAAATTTAATAATTTTATCGCGCTCCAGCAAATCGGGCGGTCCTTATGGGTGTTATGAAGCGATAATTTATAGTTATTTAACTATTTTTACGCATCATTATAATCTCCGATGTTATTTTCGATATTATGAACACTGCGGCCATAGCGAGCACAATCAGAGCCGAACAGGGCACATCGACGAGTGTGCCCGCCACCAGACCGGCCACCGAGGTCACTACCGAAATAATCATGCTCCAGAGCATCATGGGGCCGAAGCGCCGGCTCCAGATTTCGGCCGTCATCATGGGCAGCGAAAGCATGCTCATAAGCAGCATCACACCCACCAGACGTATGGTCAGGACTATGCACACGGCCACAAGCACCGTCATGGAGTAGGTGATGAAGCGCACCGGCAGACCGCTTACACGTGCGAAATCGCGGTCGAACGCGCAGGCCACTATCATTCTGTAGCGCCAGGCGAGGAACACCGCGAGCACAACGGCATATACTGCGAAGGCAAGCAGGTCGGAACGGTTTATGGTGAGAATGTTTCCGAACAGAAACGAATTGAGTTCAGGCACATAGCCGGGGGTGAGAAACACAAAGAGCACGCCTACAGCCATGCCCAAGGCCCATATGACGGCTATGGCGGAATCCTCGCGTATTCTGAAACGCGAAGAGGCCCATTCCACGCCCGTCGATGCCAGTACGGCCACGGCGGCGGCCATGGCCACCGGACTGACGCCAAGGAAATATCCCAGGCCGAGTCCTCCGAAACATGCATGTGTTACGCCTCCGCTTATGGCCACCAGACGGCGCGAGATTATGTATGTGCCTATGATTGCGGCGCACATGCTTATGAGCACAACTCCGCACAGGGCGTAGCGGAAAAAGTCGTATTGCAGATATATGGTTATTTCGTTCATCGCTTAATGGTTTGTTACGGCATGTTTGCGCCCTGGTTACGGCGACGTTCGTCGATAAGCATCAGAAATTCATCGCGAATTTCCTCGGGCAGATTTATGCCCCGCAACTGTATGCTGCGGCCCCAGCCGGGAAGGTCGGAAGGAAGCAGAGTCATCAGCACATCGCGGAATTCCTCTTTTTCAGTCTCGGTGTATTCGCGTGCATCGCGTCCGGCGAAACGGTCGAGGTACTCGTCGTCGTAATATTCTATTTTTGAAGCGAGGGCAGTGAGTAGCGAATCTTTCTCGCAGCTGTAATGCTGGCCGCAGCATTCTTCGCCTGATGTTTCCGCTGCGGGTGCCACTGCCATGTTGTCGTGTTCATCGGACTCCGACGGCCTGCGGCGTCTGTCGAGCAGCCACAGCAGCAGGCCGACAGCAAGCAATGCCCCGGCTATGATTGCCGCCGCCCCCATCAGGCTTCCTCCGTTTCCTCAAGGGTGAAACCTGCCTGGCGCATATGTTGCCAGAATGCCGGATATGATTTTTCCACAACCTCGACATCGCGCACTATCATGCCCGGAGCGAACACGGCCAGCGGAGCGAAGGCCATTGCCATGCGGTGGTCGCCATAGGTGTCGATTACGGGCAGCTCGAGCACCGGCACTCTGGCACCGTCCCACAGCAGCGAGCCGGGGGTGTCGCATCTGTCTCTAATACACAACTCCCAGCCCACCAGAATAGGCAGCAAGA